>JAHEZA010000265.1 GCA_023251335.1 Chitinophagaceae bacterium
TAAATTCTGTTTTTACGGCGCTTAATAAATCCCAAACTTCACTGCTTCGTTTTTCAATGGCCAATGTTCTAAAACCCATTTGCAGGCTGCTCAGCAAGGCGCTTAATGTAGTAGGGCCGGTAATCGTAATTTTATAATCCCTTTGCAGCGATTCAAATAAACCCGGCGTTCTTAATACTTCTGCATATAAACTCTCAAAAGGCAAAAACATAATCCCATATTCCATCGTGTTGGGCGGATCAATATATTTTTCCTTAATGTCTTTTGCATTTTTTATAATACCATTCCTGAATACTTTTCTTAATGAATCCAGTTTTTCAGGGTCTCCATCATCATAAGCATCCACCAGGGCTTCATAATCTTCTTTAGGAAATTTAGAATCAACAGGCAGCCACAATGTTTTTTCTACATTATTGTTGTTGGGCATTTTGATAGCAAACTCTACCACTGCGCCACTGCCCGGTTTGGTCTTTACATTTTTTTCATACTGTTCATTCGTAAGCAAATCTTCAAGGATATTTGCCAGTTGATATTCTCCCATGATACCTCTTGACTTCACGTTCGTCATCACTTTCTTTAAGTCGCCCACATTGGTCGCCAGGCTCTGCATTTCTCCCAGCCCTTTATGCACCTGTTCCAGCCGTTCGCTGATCACCGTAAAAGATTCATTAAATCTTTTTTCGAGCGTGTTTTGCAATTTCTCGTCAACGGTATTGCGCATCTCTTCCAGCTTCTTCGTATTTTCATCGGTCAATGTTTGCAGCTTTTTTTCAACAGTCTCTCTTATTTTTTCAAGCTTGGTTTCTGTATCATTTTTTAATTGGTCTTGCTTAATAAAAAGATCATTGAATTTCTGGCGTTGGATTTCATTGAAGTCTTTAAGGGAGTTGCTTAATTCTTCTCTTGTGTTTCTTGCGCCTGTCTGAATTTCTTCGCGGCTATTAAAAAATTCACTTCTTATCAATGGATCAATTCTTGCGACTTCTGCGTTTGCTTTATTTATTTCGGATTTAAGTTCATTAGATTGACTGTCTGATTTTTTTGTAATGGTCGCAATGAGATTTACAATTAGTAAAACCAGGATTATAAGCAATAAAATTTCTGTAAGGGTCATATAACGTGTTAATTATAATTAGAATATTGAAAAGAAATGAAGGTAAATACAAAAAGGTGAAATTTGTTTGTTTACTGGAACCGTTGCTGAGTGGCCATTGTTAATACGCCAGCTATGCTTGCAAAAAACCGCCTGTTAGTGGCAGCCATTTTCGTGGACTATTAGTTTGTTACTCTGTCAGCGAAAGAACATTTCCATCCGGGTCTTTAAACCACGCAACTTTAGAACCGTTAGGCGATGTCCAAACACCAAAGTTGTCCTGTTTAAGAAAGTCGTATCGTTCGCAGAAAACATTTTTATCGTTAAGCTGCTTTATGACAGAAACAATATTGTCAATGTTCCAACCTAAAATAGTAAATGGATGCGGTTTCAAGTCCTGCACAATCGTGACACGTAATAAAGTTCCATTAGCGTCAAACTCTAAAGCAAAGTTGTCCTCAGACAACAATTTTAGCCCTAAAATGTCTCTATAGAACAATTTGGCTTCGCCTGGTTTTACAGTCGGAATAAATGCTTTAAGTTTTTTGTTAGCCAGCATACTGAATATGTTTATGTTTTACACTCCTTTTTTCTGTGAATTTTAGTTTTAATGATTCGCATCACCCCACTGCACTTTAGCAAAATTTATATACTGTTCCCAATCATACAAAGTAATATCATGTTTGCCCTTACGGATGTGATAATGAATTGTGTTTCCAATGGGTTGTTCCACCTGTGGCATTTCATCAGTTCCCAAACCTTTTTTTCCAAATAAACTATATACTTCACCTGCATGCCAGGCACTTAAAAATTCCCCTTTAGGGTCGCTCCATAAATCATCTGCAGCGCTTGCCACATACAAAGGGCGCGGCGCAATTAAGGCGAGTAATTCATGCTGATCAACCGGTAAATCAAAAACATTCTTATTGTATTTCTTATACGCATCCACAAACCAATAAGGAAAATGATCATTCATTAGTTTTACGGTTTCACCAAACCATCTTCTTGCCAAAGCGGCTCCTCCTTCTCCTGATTCATTGGAAATCACGATGCTGAATCGCGTATCGGAAGCCCCGGCCCATAATGCGGTTTTGCCCAGGCGCGACAGACCCATTACGGCTACTTTTTTGGCATCTACTTCTTTATCCGTTTCCAGGTAATCCATGATACGGCTCAATCCCCAGGCCCATGCACCAATGGCTCCCCATTCCTGCGGCTTTATTTTTAATTCATGTTGCAGTGTCGTACGCATACCGGTTTCCCAGCCATCTTTTTTATCTAACTCAATATCACTGTAACATGCTGTGACCAGGCCAAATCCATTTTCAAGAATAGTTTTTACAGGCCATCTTGAAGCGGTGGTTCCTCTTGCAGCATCATCATTTCGCTTTTCAACGCTGCTAAATACCAGGTTGTTTGAAAGTATGATGTGTGGATCTGGTTGAACGGTAGCATTTCCTTTAAAGTTCAATCCTACAAATACCGGTACAGGTCCTTTTGCATTGGCAGGCAGGTACATTAGTACATCTATGTGGACCGAAGTATCCGCGGGTTTTAGAAAGATCCTGATCTGTTTACGGACAGCCGTTCCTCCCAACGCATCCCTGCTCTCTTCTCTTACCTGGTAACGCGCTGCCAGCCTTTGCTTCGGATACCGGCCATATACATTTTCTTCAAACAAATGATAGAGATAAGGGCGCTGAACTTTCATCCATTGGTCTGTTGTTTTAACCCGTTTGCCATTGGTCATCATTAAGGGATCAGGTAGCGTGTAAGGGATAACGTTAGATTCAGTCTCATTGGCTGTATCAGCGGGAAATTGAGCAAACGCTGGCGCCACTTTGATAAGCCCGGCGACTAAACAAATAGTTACTAAAGTATATTTTCTCATAGCTACAATTTTTAAAAATTTTATTCCTGTGTTGCAGGCGTTCACTTTTGAGGTTACTAATTATCTTAACTAATACTTTCACTTGCCTTAGACGGATATTAAAAATACAGTAAAACAATAAATTCCGGGGATTCTTATTTTGATGGAATTAAAGCTAAGCGTAATCTAGTGAAATATTAGGGCACGAGTATATGTTATATGTTCAGATGACCGAATGTTCCTAAAACCTCATGCAAATTTTCTACAAAAAAATTTCCAAAAAAAAATTCTCTTTCCAACATATTTATATTTACTTTGCATTTCAAAGTACTTTTTATGGAAGAACAACAGTCATTAGAAACCTTAAAAGATATCAAGCGCATGATGGAGCGCAGCAGCCGTTTTATCAGCTTAAGCGGATTAAGCGGTATCAGCGCAGGGGTTTTTGCTCTTATGGGGGCATGGGTTTCATGGCCCTATGTATATGGCTTCAAAAATTTGTTCATTCACCCTGGCGCAGCGTTGCACAACAATGGAACCGCAAGCTACTCCGCTATTTTTAATACATGGCTTTTCTGGATAGCCGCTGCTACATTCGTTGCTGCCTTAATAAGCGCTTTTATTTTTACTTCGATAAAAAGCAAACGGCAGGGTATCCCATTGTGGGGGCCTACTGCTAAACGGTTAATGGTTCAGGTGGCCATTCCGATTATTGCCGGCGGTATTTTCCTTTTGCGATTGATTCATTTCGGAACGTTTGGTCTAATAGCTCCGGGATGCCTTATCTTTTATGGCCTTGCTTTGGTGAGCGCTTCCAAATATACATTGGATGAAATTAAGTGGCTGGGATATTGCGAGCTATTTCTCGGTATTATTAATTTATGGTTTGTGGGCTATGGCCTTTATTTTTGGGCCGTTGGTTTTGGAATTCTCCATATTGTATATGGTTGGTTTATGTGGTGGAAGTATGAAAGAAACACGGTGACTGATGATAAATAAGAAACCATGATATATACAGTAAACAAATAAATTCCGTGGATTTTCATTTTGCTGTTTTGGCCCGGCGGAGATACCATGATGCCGCACGGGCGTTGTCTTCAGTAACTGGCGATATAAGTAATATTATAATTTGAGTTTAATGTTGAACCCTATAAATAATTTAAATAAACTTTTTGACAGCCGCGTACGGCTGGGTATTCTGAGCGCCCTGATGGTAAACGATTCGGTAAACTTCAATGAATTAAAAGAGCTGCTGGAAATCACCGATGGAAATCTTGCCAGCCACATTAGAGCACTGGAAGAAAACAACGTGATAAAAGTAGAGAAAGGATTTATTGGCCGTAAAACCAATACAGCTTATAAGATAACTAAAACCGGGGAAAAAATGTTTAAAGCGCATATTGATGCATTGGAAAAAATGATTCAGTCAACAAAATAATTTTTTTTGTACAATCACTTTGAAATACAAAGCACTTTTAAAGTAATAAAATAATGAAAGCTCTGGGAATTATAGTTCGGATGTGGTTGATTACGGCTGCAACTTTTGGCACAGAATTATTTGTCTATTTATCTTTTAAT
>JAHEZA010000266.1 GCA_023251335.1 Chitinophagaceae bacterium
AGAAGAATCGAGGAGATCTTTAAGATTTTTATTTTTAAAATATTTCTGTGAGTTTGCCAGGGACGCGAATCCAAGTTCCATATCGTCTGTCCAGTTATCTTCTGCATAAATGTAGGGCGAGACTACAGAAACCGTTTGTGTTACGCCCGGTTTTATCAATGCATAATCAATTGCCGAATAAGCGTGATTGATCAATTTTTTTGCATAATCCGGATTGGTTTTATCAAACAATACAGCCCCTAGTGAAAACGCGCTTGCAAACTTTGCCGCGGTAGAACTTGTGCCTGTCGTGTGATTCATAAATTTCCCCCGTTGCTGTGGTAAGCCATTTATAAAATAAACCGGGCGCTCATAACCTTTTCCATAAAAAGAATCTTCCTTTGGAATGCGCATGCCCCGGTGATCGCGGTCATCGCCGAGTTGGTTAAACATCCAGTCGGGACGCGGATGCATTTTCAACAACCAGTCCAATCCCCATTTAGCTTCATCCAAAACATCTGCAATTCCATTTTTTCCATCCAGTCCATTCGCTTCTTTTTCATCAGTAAAAACGTTTGGGAAATCGCGATAAGCTGCAAGTAAATGATATGTTGCATTTGAAGAAGTGGTAGAATATTGCAAATAATCAGAAGCATAGTGCCAGCCGCCCACCACATTGATATAAGTGCTGTCAGGCATTGGGCCATACATGGTATAGCCATCATGCGTATGACATGAATCTTTTAAAAAAGGATTGAAACCACTTCGCTGCTGGCGCAAATAAAAGAGACAAAAGTCTGCAGCGCCTTTATAAACATTATCATTGATTTTAAAAGAAGGAGATACCGCATTTCCGGCCTTTAGATAATAAACGCCGGGAGTTTTAAAAGAAGAAAAATTAAGGCGATAAGTATTTGTAAAAGGGCCGTAAGCGCCAAACGAGTTGCCCCCATTTTGTGAGAAAACAATTTTACCGGTTGCGGAATCAATAAGTGTAAAACTATTAATCGGTGAATCATCTTTACTGCACCAAACCGCAACCTTAATCCCATTAGGCGTATATCCCAATTGATTAATTCTTATCCATTGACTTGGATTTTCTTTATTTCCAAAAGAAAAGATTGTCGCAACGCACATAAAAACCAACATGAATTTTACCCGGGTTTTTTTCGGAGAAAAAATTTTTTTTTGCATTATGAAATAATTTTTTGACAGAAGAATTGACGATTCTTTTTGTCCCGGATTAAATAAATAGGAATTTAGAATATTTATTGCTTTACTGGAATAACTACTTACTGCATTTCACCTTAGAAAACAACTTCACCATTCAATACAGTATATTTCAATTGATAACTTTCCGAAAAAATAGTAAGATTTGCTTTATAGCCGGGTTCTATTTTTCCTCTATCAGATAGTTCCATTACCTTTGCCGGATAGGTGGAAGCCATGCGCAACGCTTCTTCCAAAGGAATTTTTGCATGCTCCACACAATTTTGAACTGCTTTCAACATGGTCAGTTTCGATCCTGACAACGTTCCGTCGGGCAGCGTAAAACGATCTTCCTTTTTTACATGAACATAGGCGCCTTCTTTAACCTCCTCAACCGCATCTGTGATTAAGAACAATCTTTCTCCCATTATTTTTTTACTGATCATTAAAGTATTGTAATCAACATGAATTCCATCGGCAATGACGCTTGCATATACATTCTTTGAAAGATATATAGCGCCCGGCAAGCCTGTGCCGCGGTGATGGATAGACGACATTGCGTTGAATAGATGCGTATTGGTGGTAATACCATTTTCGTAACCCCTTACCGCTTCTTCGAAAGTTGCATTACTATGGCCGGCCGAAACCGTAACTCCATTGTCTATCAAAAGTTTGATTATTTCCGGATCGCACATCTCAGGAGCCAGTGTCATGATTTTAACAACTCCCTTTGCCTTTTTTAATAATTCTTCTACTTCCTTTTTCTCGGGTCGTTTAATGTATTCAAGAATATGCGCGCCGCGCTTTACAGGATTGATATAAGGGCCTTCAAGGTGTATTCCCAAAACAGCGGGATGCGGATTTTCTTTAACCACCTCAATGGCTTTATAGAAAATTTCCATCGAATTAGTCGCGAGTGTTACATAAAAGCCTGTAGTACCCTTACCAAGCAGGCTCTCTGTCATGGATTTTAAAGCGGGATAGGAAGGGGCATTTGAAAACAAATAACCCCCACTCCCATAAATCTGTAGGTCAATCAGACCAGCTCCAACAATAGCATTTTTACAATCAATTTTTTTTGCTTCATCAGGAAGCATTCCGGCTTCAGTAATTCCCTTTATAACATCATTTTCTACGAGTAATGCTTTTCCCGGGATTATTTCGTTTCCTGTATATATGTTACCATTTATAAAAGCCTTCAGCATAAGTTTTTATTTTAAAAAGGGCGAGATTGAGAAATTCAATCTATAGCACTGAAAATAACGATTATTATTCTACATCCGTCAAGTGCTTTTATAATAATCATCAAAAGTCAGTACCGGCAAAAAAAGAACTTATTCCAGATTTCATATTTCTTTTAGCGCAAAAAAGCGCATTCATCCTAAGCGAAAAATCCCCTTTTATCCACAAATTCCAATATAAAAGATGACAAAAGTATCCACTTTTTTGCATAAGTGACTATTCGTTAATAAAATCTGACAAAAAAAAACTGCAAATAACCGCAATAGGTTGACCCTGCCCAAAGTAACAGCACACATTAACTATGGTTCGTTTTCAATTACCTTTGCACCTCATTCCTGTTGAAAAACAGTAAATCAATTCTCATGAGCCAACAACCTTTCCAGAAATTTATCAATCCAAAAAATAACGCTGCTATAAAAGAAAAGCACAAGCAGGATAAAAAAAGAATTAAGAAACAACGAGCTGTGGACATCGAGAAACACTTTGAAGAAAAACGTGCTGCCCGGACCAGGGGTTTTGAAAAACCACCTGTGACTGAAAAGAAATTTAATAAAAGGCAAAAATACCCGCAGCAAAAAATAGAAATCCCGCAAAAAAGTTCGTCCACTGAGCCTGCAAAAAATCAGGCAGGTCTTTCAGAAATGCCTTTGAATAAATTTTTGGCACACTGCGGTGTTACTTCGCGAAGAGATGCAGTGAGTTTGATTATTGAAGGAAAAGTTTCTGTGAACAAAAAGATCGTTACCCAACCTGCTTTCAAAGTGAATGAAAAAGATGATGTCTTTTACAATGGCAAAAAATTATACGTTACCAGGAATCTCGTATATATTTTACTAAACAAACCAAAAGATTATATAACAACCACAGATGATCCTCAAAACAGGAAAACCGTTTTACAACTCACGAAAGCCGCTACCGATCAAAGGATATATCCCGTGGGCAGATTGGACAGAAACACTTCAGGCGTGTTACTGCTAACCAACGATGGCGACCTTACGCAGACGCTTACTCATCCAAGTTTTAATATAAAAAAAGTATATGAGGTAAAATTAGATAAGCCTTTGACCAAAGCTGATTTTGAAAAAATATTAAATGGTATAAAATTGGAAGACGGCGAAATTTTTGCTGATGCATTGGCTTATGCAGACACAAAGGATAAATCGGTGATTGGGATAGAATTGCACAGTGGCCGAAACAGGATTGTCCGTAGAATATTTGAGCATTTGGGTTATGATGTAAAAGGACTAGACAGAGTGATGTATGCAAACCTTACCAAAAAAAATGTCGAGCGCGGCAAATGGAGATACCTGGGCGAAAAAGAGATCCGTTTATTAAAATTTATGAACAAACAAAAGAACATCAGCGGAGCAGGAGTTAATAAAAAACATACAGATCCGAAATAATTAGCTGTGAAAGAATTTTCCATCATTTTTGAAAACGATGATTTCGTCGCAATAAATAAAGAAGCAGGAATGCTTACCATACCTGACAGACATGATGACACGCAATTATCATTGTATAAAATATTAAATCATAAGTATGGTAAAATATTTATTGTTCACCGTCTCGACCGCGATACGAGTGGATTAATACTTTTTGCAAAAAATGAGATGACCCATAAATATCTCTCTCAATTATTTGAACAAAGAAATATTGAAAAAAAATATCTTGGAATTGTTCGGGGAAGCATGCCGGATAAAACCGGTTTCATTAATGAACCTATCGGTGAACACCCGACAAAAAAAGGTGTGATGACCATTACGAAAAAAGGAAAACCTTCGTTAACCAATTATGAAGTGCTGGAAGATTATGGAATCTATTCTTTGGTTCAGTTTGATATACAAAGTGGCAGAACACACCAGATAAGACTACATACCAAATCCATCGGGCACCCAATCATTTGCGACGCAGTTTATGGAGATGGCAAACCGGTTCTTCTTTCTTCGTTCAAAAAGAAATACAAACTCAGTCAACACGACCTGGAAGAAAGGCCGATCATAAACAGGCTGGCGTTGCATTCAAACAGTCTACGTTTCAAAGATACCAACCGGAAAGATTTTGAGATCGAAGCTCCTATTCCAAAGGATATGAAAGCACTCTTGC
>JAHEZA010000267.1 GCA_023251335.1 Chitinophagaceae bacterium
TTTCCATTAAAATAAATGCTTTCTTTGCCGTGTATTAACGGAATATAAAACTGTTCTCTGAAACTTTTTAAGGCATCTTTATCGTCCAATCCCCAGGCAAATTCACGCGTATTTTCAAAAATCATTTTTTGTGTTTTTCGTTCGTCTGCTGTTAAAGCAATATTACTATTTGCAATCCGGATTTTTTAAACTTCTTTCACGTTTAAACTATCTGCGAAAAAAAATTAATCTTTGCGGCCAGAGAAAGAAGATATGGATTATTATTTAACAATAGAAAGTAGCGCTGTTGCGGAATTTAAAGACAGGGGAAGCAAATTCTTAGCATATTCATTTCCATTGAAAAGTGCGGATGGCCTTAAAAAGATTTTGTCAGAATTAAAAAAAGAACATCCCAAAGCGGTGCATTATTGCTTTGCATATAGGACAGGGATTGAAGGAAATCAATTCAGGGCAAACGATGATGGTGAACCATCGGGCACTGCCGGGAAACCGATTTTAGGGCAAATAGATACAAAAGGATTGACCGATATGTTGATTGTCGTTGTCCGGTATTTTGGAGGTACTTTACTGGGCGTTCCCGGACTAACCAACGCTTATAAAACTTCGGCTTCATTGGTGTTGCAGTGCACCCCTATAGTTCAGAAAGCTGTGGAAATTAACTATAAATTGCATTTTAATTACACGGAAATGAATGATGTAATGCGGATATTAAAACAATACAATTGCACGATATATAAAAATGAAATGCAATTGTTCTGTATTGTCAAAACCGGCATTCCTAAAAGTAAGTTGGACGATGTACTTGATGCGTTCGCAGAAATAAAAAATTTAGAATTGTTACATGCCAAATAATATTCTAATTTTAACTATGGAAAAAAAATATCAAACATTTTGGAGTTTTTATCCATACTATCTTACGGAGCATAAAAACCCCACAAGCCGTGCTTTACATTTTATCGGCACCTTACTAATATTGGTTTGTCTCATCCTTGGCATTGTCACCGGCAAATGGTTATGGTTTGTTATTATCCCGCTTTGCGGGTACGGCTTTGCATGGTTCGGGCATTTCTTTTTTGAAAAAAACAAACCGGCCACATTTGTTTATCCACTGTACAGCCTGGGCAGCGATTTCGTTATGTTCTGGCATATCATCACAGGACAGATCGGAAAAAAACTCCGCGAAGCGGAAAACACCGTTGAATAATTTTTGACATCCAATATTAAATGCAACAGTTAAGGATACACTATTTTCAGCACGTTCATTTCGAAGGTCCGGGCAGTATTGAGGAATGGTGTGATAGGCGCGGACATTCACTTTCTTCAACTAAATTTTATGGCGATTTCAAACTTCCCGGTTTGGCAGACATTGACTGGCTAATCATCATGGGTGGCCCAATGAGCATAAACGACGAAGATAAATTCGAGTGGCTTACAGTAGAAAAACAATTTATCCAAAAAGCTATTCAGGCTGGCAAGACAATTCTTGGCATCTGCCTCGGCGCACAATTGCTTGCGGAAATGCTGGGTGCAAAAGTTTATCAAAATACTTATAAAGAAATCGGTTGGTTTCCAATTGAACTAACATCATCTGCAATACAGGATGGGTTGTTTTCTAATTTAGATTTAAAGCCCACCGTTTTTCACTGGCATGGCGACACCTTTGATTTACCGAAAAATGCGGTACACCTCGCGCAATCAAAAGGCTGTAAAAATCAGGCCTTTCTTTTAAATAAAATAACAGGCCTCCAGTTTCACCTGGAAATGACAGAACAAAGCCTGGAAAAAATGCTTGAACATGGCAAGTCCGAACTTGTCGACGGGAAGTACATTCAATCTAAAAATGAAATGTTAGCTAATCAAAGTTTGATAGAAGATAACAAGAAAATGCTTTTCTCCATTTTGGATAAGCTGATGGAAGAAAGCCCTATAATTTACGGCTCAGAACCAAAGTGATTTTGGTTTCTATCATTCATTGTATTCCCAGTCTCCAATCATTCGGGCTTTCTAATCATTCAGTCTAAAATTCGGGAAACACAAGATAAATCGCCGTTAAAAAATTTTATATCACTATTTCATGGGAAATAATCCTTATCTTAAACTCTTTATATTTTACAATTAAACTAAAAATTATGGCTACACAATTCGCAAGCATTGCCGCAACCATCGCAATCATATTTTCATCCTGCAGTTCGCCTGCAACCAGAATTGTACAGGCGCCCTCATCATCGGATACCACCTATCCGTCTGTAGAAACCAAAAACCCCAATACTGATTATAAACCCGCTTTTGCAGGACAAACCCGAATCAGCGGAGTAAAAACCACCACCGCTTACCAGGTAAAAATATTGAGCGAAGGATTACATAATCCGTGGGGCATCACTAATCTTCCCGACGGACGATTTCTGATAACAGAAAAAAATGGCGACATGCGCATCGCCTCCCAGGATGGAACGTTAAGCCAGCCCATCACCGGAGTTCCCCGGGTGAATTCTTCCGGGCAGGGCGGTTTGTTAGGACTTACGATTGATCCTGATTTCGCAAACAACCGGATGGTCTATTGGGTATTTTCTGAAAAAGAACCCGATGGAAACCTTACCGCGGTTGCAAAAGGCAAATTAGCTGATGATGAAAAAACCATTCAAAACGCCAGTGTCATCTATCGCGCCACACCCGCACATAACAGCACGCTGCATTACGGTGGACGCATTCTCTTTGATAAAACCGGGAACATTATTTTCAGTACCGGCGAGCGTTCGGACTTAGAAACGAGACCGCAGGCGCAATACCTAAATTCATCTCTCGGAAAAATTATCCGCATCACAACTGACGGTAAAGCAGCTCCCGGCAATCCTTTTGTCAACCAGGGCGACGCAAGACCCGAACTATATTCGTACGGACATAGAAACGTACAGGGCCTCGCCCTCAACCCTCTTACCGGCGATCTTTGGGAATCCGAATTTGGCCCCCGTGGCGGTGACGAAATCAATCTTATCCAACCCGGCAAAAATTACGGTTGGCCCATCATTACTTATGCGATTGAATATAGCGGTTCAAAAATCGGCGATGGTATTCAGCAGAAAGAAGGGATGGAACAACCTGTGTATTATTGGGATCCGGTAATATCACCAAGCGGCATCACATTCTGCAGCAGCGATGCGATTCCTGAGTGGAAAAACAATTTATTTGTTTGTTCACTGAGCGGCCAGCATATAGACAGGCTCGTTATTAAAGACAACAAAGTAGTGGGAGAAGAAAGATTACTCGCCGACGAATCGCAACGCTTCAGAGATATCACCCAGGGCAAAGACGGCGCACTCTATGCAGTTACCGACCAGGGAAGATTATACAGGATTGGAAAATAAATTTTTAGAATAAATCGCTTAAGTCGTGACGATCTGAAAAACTTAATTGTTCAAGGATTTCAGTCGCAAAGGCTAAAGGCATACTGAGATTTTGAAAACCTTGAATTCAGACCTGAAGTGATTAGAAGGCTGAACATTGGGTAGATACCTTGTGGCGGGATAGTGGGATGGCCGGACAAACGCGCGGAGCGATCGGGTTGTCCTTGAATTTTTTGTTTCTTTTTTGTTCAAGCAAAAAAGAAAAGAATAAAAATGCGAATAAATTCAATTGAATTATAAGCAACTCACGACATAAACGCTTTAGTCTATAAATTTTAAACCCAGGAAGGTTTTTGAAACCTTCCCGGTTTTTACGTAAAAGGAATATGCAAACTACACGCTAAAAAACGATTGCAATTTTTTTATAAATTAATCACTAATCATAATCCGGAATGAAAAATATTTTTAATCAATCGGATACAATAGAATTGATAAACCGGATAGAAAAATTAACGCCGGAAAGCAAACCAAAATGGGGTAAAATGGCGGTTGCTCAAATGCTTGCGCATTGAAATGAAGTGCCGAAAACCAGCGTTGGCAAATTTGATAAAAAAGAGATCAGAAGATTATTTGCAGAAGGCAAACTTGTTTGAGTGCGGAAGATGCTATCACCCTGCCATTTTAATTCCATCGTATTAATCTTGCTTCGCCATTTCCAACGCCTTCGTTGTTGTATAATATTTGGCGATCATACACGGCACCTCCCAATCTGGTAATTTTCCATCTTTAAGATATTGCAGATACCGCTTCATCACATCAGCAAAATGAGATTCATGGCCTTTGTCGTATTCTCCGGGAATGATTACTTTCCACCCCGTTTTATATCGCTCTGTAATTACACCCGGCATATCTTTATTGATGTCTTTGATCGCGTTAGTAAGTGCCTGAGATAAATCCGTTGTATCTTTTGGATCGTTGGGCCATACATATAAAGTAGCCTTCCAATTTTCTTCGGCACCTTGTTTTATTTCAAGATGGGCTTTGGTTCCTTGCAGCAATGCATAGTATGTATCGCCTGCTCCTTCCGGCGCATCGTAAGTCCATTTGGCCGTTATTCTTGAATGGATTCCTTTGATCGTATAATCTACAGAGCCATTTCCATGTGTGAGTAAAATGGAATCGCCATTTGTAT
>JAHEZA010000268.1 GCA_023251335.1 Chitinophagaceae bacterium
TGTGTTGACATGGGATAGCCTGGAAGCTACCGTCTGGAAAGATGAGTTTTTGAAAACAAGATTAGAATTGCTATGGCCGTCTCAAAGTACTTTATTGGACGATATCAACAAATATCGCAACTTCAAATTTTTTGATAATGTGAATACTCCCCAGATTGAAACACTTTCTGATGATGTGACGGCGGCTTTTAAAAAAGCAGCAGCCGTAATAAGAAAAGCTGATGAAAACGGAACCATCGAATGGGCAAAATATAAAGATACCCACGTAGAACATTTAGCACGTATAGATGCGTTCAGCCGGTTGCATTTACCCATTGGCGGCGGCACCAATACCATCAACGCGGCCAAAGAACAACATGGCCCCAGCTGGCGTATGATTGTTTCGTTAACGCCTGAAACAGAAGCCTACGGAATTTATCCCGGCGGCGAAAGTGGAAATCCGGGAAGTGCTTTCTATGACAATTTTGTGAGCGACTGGGCCGTCGGAAAATATTATAAATTGTGGGTGATGAAAGCTTCAGAATCGAATGACAAAAGAGTAAAGGGGATGATGAGTTTTAATTGATAGTTGATAGTTGATAGTTGAAAGTTGCAACCGATAAACCAAAAACCAAATAACCAGTAAACAAATAAATAATGATGGTTTCTATTCTTGATCGCTAATCAACAAAATAACAGATCAACAATGAACATAATGGATTAAACAATAAATTGATAAACCAGATGGCAAATAACCAGTGATCAAACAAATAATTATGATTTCTAATCGGCAACACGAATAAACCAATAAACCACAATAAACAATGAAATTTTTCGTCGCCCTCATACTCGTCGTTCTTTTTAGCTTCCTTGCCGGCTTGTATTTTCCATGGTGGAGCATTGCCATAGTTGCGTTTATTCTTTCACTACTGATTCCTCAAAAGCCATGGGTCTCTTTTCTCTCAGGATTCCTGGCGCTTTTTCTGTTGTGGGGATTTTTGAGTGTATGGATCAGTGTTAGTAATGGCCATATCCTGGCTCATCGTGTTTCCTTATTGATCTTTAAAACGGATAGCCCGTTTCTATTGATTCTAGTAACCACCCTGATTGGCGCATTGGTCGCGGGTTTTGCGGCATTGTCGGCAAGTTACATTCACGAAATCCGGAATAATTCCGGTAACTGATCTCAATAATAAAAATCATTTTCATTCTTCCGAACCCGTGTCTCACGGGTTTTTTTATTACTGATAAAAGCAACTTTTTCTTTTCTTTAATTTTTTAGAAGTTATTTTCGTTTATGCAAAAAATTCTGCTGCTGCTTTTATTTTTCGGTATGTTTAGGGTATCCGCGCAAAAAATTGAAGGAACCGTAAAAGACACGGAAGGCCACACATTGCCCTTTGCCTCTATTCTTATAGAAGGCACGCCAATAGGCACTACTACCAACGACAGGGGAAGTTTTAGTATCTCTTTGCCACCGGGAAATTATACCATACAATGCCGTTATATCGGATATGCCTCACAGGAAAAAAAGATAATGTTGGGGCCGTCCGATCAAACGATCAATTTCATATTGCCTTTACAGCAACTCACGTTGAAAGAAGTGATTGTAAAACCGGACGCTGAAGATCCGGCTTACGACATCATCAGGAAAGCGATTAAAAAACGTTCTTATTATGACAACCAGGTAAAAGCCATGGAAGCTAAAATTTATTTGAAAGGGCTTATTAAATTAAGAAACCTGCCCGACAGAATTCTTGGCAAGAAAATACCTGAAGACGACAGAAATGAGATGGGGCTTGATTCTTCAGGGCAGGGAATTGTTTATTTATCGGAATCAGTAGAAAAAGTTTCCGTGCAACAACCGGATAAATTTAAACTGGAAGTACTGTCAAGCAGGCTCAGCGGCAGCAATAGTTTTGGATTCGATTTTCCCGTTTTCATCAGCTTTTATAAAAATAATGTGGACGTGTTTGATGGCGGACTTAATTCGCGCGGCTTTGTTTCGCCCATTGCCGATAACGCGTTGAATTTTTATAATTATAAATTCCTGGGTAGTTTTTTTGAAGATGGTAATGAGGTGAATGTAATAAAGGTAATCCCTAAACGAAATTATGAACCCGTGTTTTCAGGCATTATTAATATTACAGAAAATGATTGGCGAATATATAGTTGCGATCTTACACTCACTAAAAAAGCTCAGTTGGAAATCCTGGACACGCTTCAGGTTTCGCAGATGTATGTGCCGGTGGAAAATGATGTGTGGCGGATAAAGAACCAGTCGCTGCATGTAAGCATTGATAAGTTGGGGCTGAAAGCGGTAGGCAATTTTGTATCGGTATATTCCGATTATAATATCCATCCTGATTTTCCGAAAGATTTTTTTAACCGGGTGGTCATAAAATATGATACGGCAGTTAGTAAAAAGCCTCATTCTTATTGGGATAGCATCAGGCCGGTTCCATTAGAGCCTGAAGAAATTAAAGATTATAAAACCAAAGACAGCGCGTTTGCAATACGACAGGATTCGGTAGTTACCAATATTGATTCGCTCCGCAAAAAGCAAGGTCCGGTAAAAGTATTGGATGTATTTTGGACTGGTGTAAACCGAACCCATTATGGTGATAAAAGCAGGTATCAAATCCAGTTTGATCCACTGTTGCAAACTCTGCAATATAATACTGTGGAAGGCGTGGCCATAAATCCTTCATTGGTAGTCTCCAAAAGATTAAAACCAAGCAATTCAGAGATATCTTTCATCGCAGATGCAAGATATGGGTTTACTAACGGGCATTTTAATCCGTGGGGTGGCCTGGTTTTTAACAGCAATGAAAATTTTGATCCTGATAAAAAATACAATCACCAATCATTTTTTATTGCAGGCGGAAAACGTGTGAGCCAGTTCTTTAAACAGATTGATCTCACCGGTTTGGCCAATAGTGTTAGCACATTGTTGTACGGGGAAAACTATATGAAAATCTATGAAAATTATTTTGCGAAGGCTGGCTATTCTAAAAGGTGGGAGAGTGGCATTCACTTTTTAATAGAAGGCGAATACGAAGACAGACTACCTCTTAATAATAACACTGATTATATTTTTAGTGAAAAATATCAAAACCGGCTAACGCCAAACTATCCTGTTGAAATTATGTCATCGCAGTTTCAACGACACCAGGCAGTGTTAATGCATGCTTCCGTAACTATCAAGCCAGGCCAGCGTTACATTCAGTTCCCAAAATACAAAATGGCTATCGGGTCAGATTATCCCACCTTCACGTTTGACTACACCAAAGGATTCAAAAATATATTGGGCAGTGATGTGGACTATGATAAGTGGTCGCTGAATGTTTTAGGTGATCTTAATTTAAAATTAGCCGGAGTTTTAAAATACAACGCAACACTGGGAGGTTTTTTAAATGCGAATTCGACCTATGCAATGGATTATAAACATTTTTATACAAGTTTTTCCCATATATCCGGGCAGTTTGTAAAAGCATTTCAGAATGTTACTTACTACCAGTTTAGTAATTCATCATCATTTTTTTCTGAATTGCATTTAGAGCATCATGCAAATGGCCTGTTAACCAATAAAATTCCATTGTTGAAGAAATGGAAGTGGAACCTGGTAGAAGGAACTAACGCACTTTATATGGATCCCAAAACAAATTATGGCGAGTTTTTTGTTGGGCTTGAAAATATTTTCAAAATTTTCAGGATAGACGCAGTCGTTGGTTTACAGAATGGTTACAAGCCGATCTATACATATAGGGTTGGCTTTGCCGGTATATTGGGCGATGCCATGAATCTTCAACGATTCAGGAGAATTGAAAAGATAGTGAACGTTTGGTAAACCAGAAAATTGAGGCTTGCTGTTACTACGGATGAAGTCATGATCTTTTGAGAAATAGCAGTTATACTCCGTCGTGCTCTTTGTGGGAAAAAACTTCAGCGGGATAAAACAAGCAGCAGGCAAAAAGTCTTCGTTAGAAATTAATCATCAATTAGTCCTGCATACTCCTTCATATAATCGTAGTGTTTCGTTAGCTTTCCTTCTTTTACAATGGTGGCATTTTCAATAATTTTAGAGGTTCCGGAAATTAAATCATCCAAAATATACTTCATTATTTGTTCTCCAAAATACCTTGACGCGTCGCGCGGTAATTCATTGGGCAGATTTCCTACAGCCATTACATCTATGGAGCTTTCCAAATAAGGCGCTGTGCGTTCGCCGGTCAATCTATCTACACCATAGACAGGGTCTTCCATCGTGTTGTCGCCGAGGTTGATCGGTACGGAACCGCGCTTATCATCCGTGATGTCAGCAATTGTTTTTATCCTAAAATTTTCTTTTTTAATATCCGTTGTTTCAAACAGCCGGGGTATTGTTGCATCCCAATAAACACCATTCAATAATATATCTGTTTCCGAAATGTAATCACTAAAAAGGCATTCATATCTTTCCGGGTGCTCATGGAATTCTTTTCGGCTATACTTCCCTGTTGCTTTATTTATGTAAAGATCCTGCCCTTTTAAATGTACATACACAG
>JAHEZA010000269.1 GCA_023251335.1 Chitinophagaceae bacterium
TGTTCATCTTTCACTTCTACAGAAATTGCATATCTCCGGCAGTATTGAAAGTATAATCTAATTGAGGTGACGTTGTCGTCCTTTTTTGACTGCCAAGAGTCCAGACATATGAAATTTTGTCCTTGTCCGGGTCTCGCGCGTCAACAGTAGCTTTGACTTGTAAAGGTAGCAGCCCGGAAGTTTTATCGACGTGAATCGCTTTTATTTCAGGTGCCCGGTTTCCCTGGTTATAATCAATAACTGATAAACCGGCATCCGGATTTTTCTGGAACCAGCCTGTCCCATATTCCAATAAGTATAATTTTCCATCCGGGCCTACTTCCATATCACTACAATTGTGCAACTTAATGTGCTCCATGAAAGGTTCCATTTCGTCAAAATCTCCATTGGGTAACATGGTAACTGCCATGATCCATCCTCTTATCCAGCCATAAATAAATAATTTTCCGTTATAGTATTCAGGCAGGCGTGTTTTTTCAGGGAACATGCTGGTATAATAAACCGGGCCAGCCATTGCAGTACGCCCTCCTGAACCCAACTCAGGAAAATCAGGTGAAGCGGCATACGGATACCAGATAAATGCCGGTTGAGCCGGTGGCAAATCTTTAAGCCCCGTATTGTTTCTTGAATCATTTACAGGATGCGCCGGGTCAAAAAGATTTCCGCTCTTTCCTGTTGCGTAATCGAATTGCCTGTAGGGATAATTATCACCAATAAATAATGGCCAGCCAAAAAATCCAGCCTTGCGCGCCTGGTTAATTTCGTCATAACCCCGCGGGCCACGTGTTTGCATGCTATCGTTATTAGCGTCAGGGCCTACTTCTCCCCAATAAAGAAATCCGGTTTTCTGATCTACTGAAATACGGTAAGGATTGCGATCTCCCATTACATATATTTCAGGCCTTGTGTTTGCTTCACCTTTAGGAAAAAGGTTACCATCCGGTATTTGATAGGTGCCATCATCCATCACACGAATACGATTGATTTTGCCGCGCAAGTCGTTGGTATTTCCTGCAGATCTTCTGGAATCGTATTGCTGATGGCCCGGAATGTCATTCAGGGGAGCAAAACTATTGCTTACAAATTTTGCACCCCTTTCATTAAATGGCGTAGAGTTATCGCCGGCTGAAAAATACAATAATCCATCCGGCCCAAACGCGATGGAGCCACCGGTATGACAGCAAATCTCCCGTTGTTCATACAATTGAAGAATTATTTTTTCTGACTTAAGATCAATCGTATCGTTTTCAAAGGTGAATCTTGATAACCGATTTACAGAGGTGTCTTTCGGACTATAATAAATATACACCCAATGGTTTTGAGCGAAGTGTGGGTCTTTAGATATCCCCAATAATCCTTCTTCTGCATTCACCCCGGGCGTATGTTCTGTTTTCCAATATACATTAAGGAAACCAACTTGTTTTACTTGTTTTGTAACGTGATCGTATTTTAAAATTTCGCCACGGCGCTGAAGTACGATGATATCAAGATTTGGAAGAATTGTCATTTCGGTTGGTTCGAAAAAAGTTCCTTTTACCAATGATGTTTTAATAAAACGATCTTCATCTGGCGGCAACTGTCTAGCGACTTTGGAATAATCCAGTTGTTTATTGTCCCCAATCGCATATTCTATCCCTCCAAGTAAATGATCCAGGTAAAGTGGTTCTACATAAGATTCATCTGTATGCCCCATTTCTGTATAAAAAGCCCGTCCACCATCATAATTGTGATACCAGCTCATCGGATGAAAAGCTCCATTGGTGCCGCCTTCATAAGATTTTTCATCAATGGTAATTAAGACATGAATATCAGGATTTATTTTTTTAAAATTATAAAGCTCATCAGTGCGCGTCCAAACTGTGTCTTTAAAAAACTTTGTGGCTGGAAAATCTCTGTCTTTTATAATAAATTTTGCTTGCTGAGGCTTCGGGTGGCCATTAAAATAAGCGCCTACCAGCCTGCCATACCAGCCCCAATCGTATTCTGTATCAGTGGCTGCATGTACTCCCACAAATCCACCACCTGCCTGAATGTAGCGTTCAAAAGCCGCGCGCTGCCTGTAATCCAGCACATGACCTGTCGTACTCAAAAAGATAACCGCAGCATATTGTTTTAGTGTATCATCATTGAACTGATCAGAATTGGTAGTGGTATCCACATCAAAACCATTTTCATTGCCCAGTTTTATTATCGCATCAATGCCTTTAGGTATAGAAGCATGATGAAATCCCATTGTTTTCGAAAATACCAGCACCCGCGGTTTGGTACTTCTTTTATTAGTACAGGAAAATTGAAAGAGAGAACACGCAATCAGAATCAGAAAAAAGTATTTTTTCATAAAAAAAATGGATGGATTTTAAAGTAAAATAATTTGAGTGAAAGGTCGTGAAGTCATTGATATGGATTTCATCATGCCAATTATACAAAAGATAAATTATATCATCTATTTATTAAAAAAAATGATCAGGATAAAACCGACCCAATAACTTTTACAAGAGGGTGAAATTAAAAAAAAATAATAGAACGGAATAATTTATTTTATCTCGATAGAAAGAACTTCTTCTTTTTCAAGATAGGCCTCGAACACATCACCAACCATACACTCACCGGTTCCGGCAGGCGTTCCGGTAAAAATAAGATCGCCGATATTTATAGAAAAATAATTAGAAATGTTTGAAACGATTTTATCAATAGAAAAAATCATTTCTTTCGAATTGGCACTTTGAACTACTTCCTTGTTTTTGACAAAAGAAAAGTTGATATCTTTCTTATTAATAGCAGGAGTCAGGTCAATAAACTTCCCGACTGCAGCGGAATTATCAAATGACTTCGCTTTTTCCCATGGGAGGCCTTTTTCTTTTAACTGAGTTTGGATATCCCGTGCGGTAAAATCTATCCCGACGGAAATGCCATTATAATAATTAGCAGCATGCTTTTCCTGGATGTATTTCCCATTTTTACTGATGCGAATCACCAGTTCAGCTTCATACTGCAGGTCGTTCGTAAATTCGGGATAATAAAAAGGGGTATGTCCCTGCACCAAAGCACTCTTCGGTTTCATAAAAATTACTGGCTCAACTGGAATTTCGTTTCCCAGTTCTTCAGCGTGTTTGGCATAGTTACGACCAATACAAAATATCTTCATTCTCAAAAAGGTTTAGTAGGATTTTTTCAAAGGCGGTGCGAAAATATACAAAACAAATTAAAAAATGAATTTATGTAAATAAGATTAAAATTTAAGGTTATTCACATCATTCATTGTTCTGTCGATTCCCATGGTTGCAAAATTTTCAATTACTTCAATGCATTTTTCAATTTTCAGATTAACGATTTTTCTTTCTTCCGGCCTCCAGTGGCTTAAAACAAATTCTACCTGCATTCCTTTGGGGAATTGATTACCAATTCCAAAACGCAACTTGGGATATTCATCAGTGCCTAATATATTTTGAATATCTCTTAGTCCGTTGTGTCCCGCATCGCTGCCACCCTTGCGCAATCTTAGTTTATCTATGGGTAGCGCCAGGTCATCCACTATTGTCAAAGAATTTTCTATTTCAATTTTTTCTTTATCCAGCCAATACTTCACCGCTCTTCCGCTCAGATTCATGTACGTAGTGGGCTTTATACAAACGAATATTTTTCCCTTAAATTTTATTTCAGCCAAATTAACTAACCGTTCAGATCTAAAGAAAACACTGTGTTTCAAAACGAAAGCATCCAACACATCAAACCCTATATTGTGCCTTGTATGAGCGTATTCATTTCCGGGATTGCCTAACCCAACGATTAAAAACTTCGACATAGAAGCGAAGATAAATTGATTCCCGAAATATCAAAAAATCAATCATCAGCCTCCAAATAAAAACGTAATATACATCAGTAAACGAACTTTTACGAATGATTTCTAATTTTTTTTTAGTAATTCTACTATTTTTTTAGAGGAATTATTACGATAAATACCGTAAATCCGGTAATCTGAAAATCAGTCAATACTGCTATTGGCCAGCACTGCCAACGCTATATCTTTGTCCTGTTGATTAACAATCAAAAAACAATCAACACCCGTTTTTATCCAAATCCATTGAAACGAAAAGTCCGATTCCAAATCCATTGAAAACCAACTCTTGAAATAAGAGCAATATCCAATCCCGATAGCTATCGGGAGAAAAACCAAAAACCCCAGGTTGAATTTACTAAATGACTTCTGCTCTAATCCGGCAGAAGTTTTTTTATAGCTTGATACTGCCTTTGTACTTCACATGTTTAACCAAAAAATCAAATGCATTTTTATCAGGTATTCGTTCTATTTGCGGCTTAATATCCAACATTATAGCAAGGTTCTGATTAGCATTAATTATAGGTAGGCTATTCAGGAATATCTTTTCCGTTAGGATTTCCTGTTGATATAAAATTTACCCAATAAGATATTTTTTCTTCGGAAATGAAAAATGGTTAATTTATTCGTTTACTGCGTTTAAGGCTGAAAGCGATATGCCTGAGACTGAAGACCGCAA
>JAHEZA010000270.1:0-561 GCA_023251335.1 Chitinophagaceae bacterium
TTTTTTATCATAACCATCTTTAGGCTTGGCGGAGTCACCAACGCCCGGAAGGTCCGGAGCTATGACCGTAAAACGTTTTGAAAGCTCGGGCATTAACCTGTTCCACATAAACCAGTTTTGTCCAAAGCCATGAATTAATAACAATGGTTCTCCTTTGCCACCGGTTACATAATGAATCTTAATTCCATTTACTGTTTGATAACTATTTTGAAAACCAGGTGGGGGCGATGCAGGCTTTGCGGATTGAGCGTTGATATTTTGAATCGATAAAATCATGATCATTAATCCTGCCATGGTAGCTATTATCTTTTTCATCTTGGTTTTCTTTTGATTATTATTGAGAGCTATTAAATTTTAGTCGGCAACCAATTCCTGTTTCCCGGATACGATGTTTGCATTTTCAACTTGTGTCTCTTTTTGTTTTATCAACTGGATTTCTGCAAAGAATTTCACCTCATCGCCTACAACCACATTGCCTGATTCTGTTACGGTGTCCCAGGTAATTCCAAATTCTTTCCTGCTAAGTTTTCCTTCAACACTGAAGCCGGCTTTTTCCTGACC
>JAHEZA010000270.1:571-4514 GCA_023251335.1 Chitinophagaceae bacterium
TGTAATTGGTTTGGTTACTGTCCTGATGGTTAAGTTGCCGGTAAGTGTGCCTTTATCTTTGGTTCCGGAGAATTTTGTCCCCGAAAATTTGATATGGCTGTGTTTAGCACTATCAAAAAAATCGGCCGATTTTAAATGATTATCCCTGCCAGGATTTTTGGTGTCAATTGAATCTACTTCAGCGGAAAATTCAATACCGGTTGTTTTTATAAAGTCATCGTTCTCTGTATAAGCTTCCACGGTAAAGTTTTTAAAATACCCGGTAACGGTCGAGATCATTAAATGTTTTACTTTAAAGTAAACTTCGCTGTGAGCGGGATCGGAGATCCATTTGTTTCTTTTCATTGCTTTAAATTTTAATTTTTTAAAAAATTGGTTGATTAAGATTGTTAGTTGTTTCTTACTGGATTTTCAATGATTTGAAAAAGAATGTTTAAAGCTCTTCGATCCACTCGGCTATATATGCGGCTTCTTCCTTCCACGTTGGCATTCCCAGCACATAGTGGTTTCGGCCTGGAAAATCTTTATAATCGGTCACTGAGCTTTTGTTTTTGTATTTTTTAAAATTGGAATAATTAAGAGAGGCAGGAATAAAATGATCAGTATTTCCGGAAATTAAGAGAAGAGGGTCGTGAGGTTTTTTAAAATCTACTTTAGCCGCTTTGGATAATCCATCGCGCACCAACAATTTCGATTCAGGGACTGCAAAATTATAGTAGGCATTTGTCTGTTCTTCGCAATTCATACCATTGGTAAATGCGTATTGCCATTGTTTAAAACTCATCAAAAAAGAGTTTTTGGTGGACGTAAAAAATCCCAATGGACCCCAGCTTGCTTTATAAAACGAAGGCTTAAAAGTAAACACACCTAATGGAGGAACAGAATGTATGGCAACCCCAGCCGCTGCTATATTTCGTTGCATTAATATTTGTATAATTAAACCACCCATTGAATGGCCGATAAGAATTGGCTTTTCGGGCATTTCTTTAATTATTTTTTCGAAATAGGAGGTAAGTGCTGCCAGTCTTATTGAAGCAATTCCTGCATCCGGTTGCCGGTTTCTTAATGTTTCAGGCGAAGCGTCCTTGTGTGGCCATGCCGGTGTAATTGTTTTGTATCCCTTTTTTTGAAAATAATTTTCCCATTCGTTCCAGCAATTTTTGCCAACGAATGCCCCCGTTATGAAAACGATTGTTTTTGATGTTATGGTTTGCATAATTTGATTTTTATAAACTGAATATGCCAAACCGGATACCAGTTTTATAAAAATTTATCAATCAGGTACTTAGTGTTTCTTAAGCAATAATGCCACAACTAAGATTCGTTGTTGAGAGTTGATTACCACGAAATGAAGTGGAAAAGAATGTGAATGGCGTTACGTTTTTAATCGAACGATAACATTGATTCCCATTCAGATTGGTTGTACCTTTTAGGTAATTCTTGTATTATTCATTTAATATCGAAGCAATCTTTGACAATATTTACAATGATTTCTATTTATCTATCTATCTTTAAAATTATTTAGGTTCCTCTTTAATCAGGTAATAAGGAAAATTATTTTCAATAGGAGTTGCACGAAGATTTACCGGTAAAAATTTAGCTGTTAAAAATTATAATTAATTTCCAGGATGACTGAAAAGCTTTTAATTGTTGAAGACGAAATGATAGTAGCAACCGACCTCCGGATGCTTCTTGAAAGAAATAAGTATTCTGTAACTGGTATTGCCCGTTCTTATGAAAAGGCTGTTGAATTAATTGAAAAAGAAAAGCCTGATATGGTTTTGCTTGATATCTTTTTAACAGGAAAACTTACTGGCATTGACCTCGCCAAAAGATTAAAGGAAGAAAATATTGGATTTATATATTTGTCGGCTAATGCAAATGAAGAAGTGTTGTCAGCGGCAAAAAAAACAGAGCCTTATGGATTTATTGTGAAACCCTTTCGCGAAAAAGATTTATTGGTAACCCTTGAAATTGCAAGGTATCGGCACGAAAACAGCATGGAATCTTTTTATAAAAAAGAAGAAGATTTGCAATTGCAACTTGAAAAAATATTTTCAGAAAATTCTAATTGGGAGCAAACACTTTTGAAAACCGGCATCGCTCTTCAAACCTATATTTCTTTTGATTTTATGAGTGCAGGTTTTTTTGACATGAGCCCGGAATCTTTAAATAATCGCAGTTTTTTAAGGGTAGGGTTTAATGAATACCAGTCAATTGGTATGAAAGAATTATTAACCATTTCCGGAGTGACAGTGGACGAACTTATTTCGATGATTTCTAAAGAGGACAAAGAAACATCTTCATCTATTTATAATAATGAATTCTTCGAAAGAGATACAAAGCAATCAACGTTAAAGAAATTATTCGCCGATACTTTTAAAATGGAATCCTTGCTTACGCTACCTGTGCAAGTACCGGGCAGGCCAGTATTTAATTTTTATTTTTTCAGCAGAAGGCCAGATGCTTATAATTCACACCACATTCATTTATTGAATCATCTGCGATATACGCTCACAAAATTGATTGAAAAAGTAACAGAAAATAAAAATACAGACAAAGCAAATATTAATATAAACAATAAGCCAGGGCAGACAGATGAAATAAATTGTTTTGAAAAAATTATAGGTAAGAGCCATCTGCTGTTAAATGTTTTTGATGAAGTAATGCAGGTAGCACCGATGGATACCTCTGTACTTATCCAGGGCGAAAGCGGCACGGGGAAAGAAAGTATTGCAGATGCAATTCATAATTGCTCACTACGAAAATCTAACTCCTTCATAAAAATAAATTGTGCCACGTTACCATCTGCCTTAATAGAATCAGAATTATTCGGACATGAAAAAGGGGCATTTACCGGTGCGCTGGAAAAAAGAATTGGAAAATTTGAACAGGCACATGACGGTACTATTTTTCTGGATGAAATTGGAGAAATGTCATTGGATATGCAGGTGAAATTATTGAGGGTTTTGCAAGAGCATGAAATAGAAAGAATCGGAGGAAAGGCTCCTATAAAAATCAATGTCCGCATTGTAGCGGCCACCAATCGAAACCTGGAGAAGGAAGTTGCCGAAGGAAGGTTTCGTCTCGATTTATATTACCGCTTAAACGTTTTCCCAATAACACTTCCGGCATTACGGGATCGTAAAGAAGATATTCCTTTGCTCACTGTGCATTTTATAAATCACTTTAACAGGAAAGCGGGAAAGAAAATTACCGGCGTGTCATCAAAGGTTTACCAATTATTATTAAACTATACCTGGCCCGGTAATATACGTGAGTTGCAACATCTCATAGAGAGAAGTGTGTTGATGACCAAAGGAAATATTATTGAAGAAATTTCAATACCTGATATTTTTCGTACAAGCATCACCAATAGTCATAAAGAAAATCAACTAAAAAGTATTCACGAAAATGAAAAAGAATACATTTTGTCTATATTAAAAAAATCGAATGGAAAAATATGGGGAAATGGCGGTGCAGCTGATTTACTCAAAATTCCTCCTACCACTCTTGCTTCTAAAATGAAAAAACTCGGAATTAAAAAAGATTTTAATAATTAAGGTTTCTTGTCTTACGGTACAGTAAACAAAGAAATAAGGCAGATTTTTATTTTGATTTGGAATTAATTAGTCAGTTTATTTTTGTATAACAGATGGAATATTATGTTACAATTCCGGGTGCATATTTAATGCCACTCCTATCCTGTTCCAGCAATTGATGGTAATCACTGTCACGATTATCTGTGCCGTTTTTTCCTGACCAAAAAGTTTGAGGGCTTTATCATACAATTCATCGCTTAAGCCATGTTGATTGATTAAAGTAACTTCTTCAGTGATAGCAAGAATCAATTGCTCTTCTTCGGTAAATATATTGGTCGCTTCTCTCCACACGCTCATTAAATAAAGTCTTTGCTCAGTTTCGCCCAGCTTTCTTGCATCTC
>JAHEZA010000271.1 GCA_023251335.1 Chitinophagaceae bacterium
TTGATAACGTCTCTGCGTTTCATATATCGCTTTAAGATGATTAATTATTAGATATAGGCAATACAATCCATTTCTACCAAAGAATCGCCGGGCACTCCTCCTTTGGCTACGGCAACAGTAGTGCGCACAGGTGGATTTTTTCCGAAACGACCTTTATAAACTTCATTCATTCCCTGGTAATCGGCGATATCGTTTAGAAAAACACCAACTCTTAAAACCTTTTCCATTGAGGAGCCTGCTTTTTTCAATTCCTTTTCCAGTTCCTGCAAAACTATCTCAGTATGTGCTTTGATCTCAAAAGGCGCTACGTGGGCTCCTTTGCCGGCTATGTAAACCACGCCATTGTGTATCGTGTGGCCTGAGAATAAAGGGACATCCTGGTCGGTAGTTATATTTCCAACTTGTTTCCCGTTTCCGGTGATGGCTCTTGCTTTTGCGGCTAATCCGAAACCCGCGATGGCGGCTACTGATGCTAATAATTTTTTAATAGCTGATCTTCTTTCTGTTTGCATAAATTGATTTTTTAAGGGTTTATAAATTGTTTAAATTTTCAAAATAAAAATTGTCTTTATTTGTTTGTTTACTGTGAAATAAGAATCTTCGTTATTTGTCTGTTTACTGCACAGATTCATTCATTTATTTCAAAATAAAAATCACGGTTATTTCTTCGTTCACTGTTCAAAAATTTGTTTTTATCTATAATTTTTATCAGCTTTTTCGTTTCTCAAAATGCACTTCACCTTCCTCATTTACAGACATGATTTCATTGGACTCCGGCAACAAAATTTCCAATAAAAACTGCCGTCCATCAGCACACATTTTAATTTTAGATTTACTTTTGGTCAAGCCTTTTTCACCGGGAAAAAGTTTATCCAATTGTTTTAAACGAGCCGCATATTTTCCATTCTTCCTTTTGAATTCCTGTTGAAGGTAATAATACTTCCAAAGAATTAATTTCAATTTTTCAACCTGGGGAGAAAGGAAACTCTTCGTTGATAATGTGTCGGAAAAGAGAACATATCCAAATCTTTCAGGATAATGTAAATTAATGATTCCCTGCGGCGACCATACTGAATAATGTTCAGGAAATAATTTACCGGCAATCTTATCTTTTTGCCGAAAATAGGCTCCATTTAATGTATCCAGGTCCCATTGCACACGCGAAAAATTCATACGCCAAATAGTTCCACTTGCCGGATGATGACTGCCGTTCATCTGAACTGAACTGAAAGGTACGGCTAATTCTATGCTCCAGCTTTTGTCTTTATCCGCAGGATTATTTAATGTTCCATCTAAATAAACCGCTTTTTGCAATCCATTTATATCCCAACTTGTTAAGCCCATTCCTCCGTCGCGATAAGGCTTAGGCATAAATAAATCCCAAACAGTTCCATAGGCATTTATCTGAAATTCAACATAATTAAATGTAGTGCCATCTGGTGCAATAAACATTTCAAATGCATTATCCTGAAAAACCGATGCATCGTGTTTGGTTATTGAGGCCCATAAATCCGGCTCACTAAACTTTGCATAGACGTATAAAAAATCATCGTCCCATAACATTTTGCACTTTGCCTCCTGCTTTGAATTAATTTCCCTACCGGTGGAAATATCTGTAAATGCCTGTGTCCACGGCGCTTTGTCCCAATCTTTTTCATCGTCTTTTCCATCAATAACTATCTTTTGGGTTGTTTTCAAAACTGTATATTGTAATGGAATTTGCAAAAGCCTTTCATAATCAGAATCGTTGTTCTGCGCGTAAACTCCACTATAAAATAATGAACCGGTTACAATCAGAATTACAGATAAACTTTTTACAATTTCCATTTTTTATTTCTTCTTTACTTTTAAAGAACTAAGGCCATCTAATTTACTTCTTCTTCAACTCCTTTCGTGCTTTTAAAACATCTTCCGTTGTGACAGCACTTGCGTTATTATTAAAATTTTGCCTGACATAAGTTAATATCTGCGATATAGTTTCGTCGGGTAGAAGATTAAGACTTGGCATTTTATTATTATATACTTTTCCTTTTACGTGAAATTCGCCTTCGAGGCCATTTAATACAATGCTGATTGGAACCATTTTGTTGCCAATAACCCATTCTGATTCGCTTAATGGTGGAAACCGGTCATTCCCCATACCATCGCGCTGGTGGCATACTCCACAATACGTATTGTATAATCTGCCACCTGCATTTACGTTTCCTTTATCAAGATTATCCGCAACTTCATCCGGTGTTTTTATGTTCGTAGCATGTTTTTTTCTATTGGCCATTTCGGCCAATTGCGCTTCTCCAAATTTAGATTTGTCTCCCTTGTAAATAACTCTCCAGATCTTACCTTTTTCTGAATCAGAAATGTATAAGGATCCATCGGGGCCTATTGATAAGCCCATTGGGCGATATTTTGCATCGCTTGTATTGTAAACCGTATCTACTCCGGCAAAGCCATCCGCAAATACTTCCCAGGGACCTGAAGGTTTTCCGTTTTTGAAGGGAACGAAACCAATAAAATAGCCGGATTGTGGATAAGGCGCGCTGCTGGTAGAACCATGAAAAGCAATGAAGGCGCCGTTTTTATAATGTTCAGGAAACTGATCGCCTGTATAAAATAATAAATCGTTCGGTGCAAAATGGCCGGGAAAACCGACGATCGGTTGTGTATATTCTGCGCCTTTTCGTTCCTTTATTCCATCTCCTATTCCATCTCCGCTATATTCAGGATTCAGGAGTAATTTACCTTTCATGTGATCATAATAGTAATAGGGCCAGCCGGCATCAGATCCTTCTTTTAATGAAAGAAATTCTTCTGAAGGAAGCACGGCGCCTTGCCATTCAGAGAAATATTTTGGCCAGGTAGAATGCAGGTAATCTCTTCCATGCATAACAGTGTATAAATTATTGGTTTTATCATTCCACTCAAGGGCTACAATACTTCTAAGCCCGGTCGCAAATTTCTTCCCATCTTTTTGAAATTGATTTGGCTTGTTGGCATCGAATTTCCAGATTCCTCCTCTTAATTCAAGAATAGGACAAGGATCCATGCCTGGAGAAAAGGGCGTCCTGTCTTCAAACTGGCAACAATCGGATGGCGCTCCAAAGGGAATGTACATATTTCCCTTATCATCAAAAGCTATGGGTTTGGTATCATGTTGTCGCGGAGGTTGCGTATCTGTCAACATCAGTTCTATTTTGCTATCGGGAACCAATTTACCGGGCGTTAATTTTTGACGATAAACCTGTGTTACGGAACTGAACCATAAATAACCGTTGTGAATTCTCATTTCTGTACCATACCCGAAACTTTTGTCCTTGTAATTGCCAAAGTATGCAACTGTATCGGCTTTACCATCATTGTTCAAATCTCTCAAAACTGCATTTCCCCTATCTGAATAGGGAAGTCTTAATTTCACATACACATCACCGTTATCCCCTACAGCAATGTGCCTCGCAGCGCCTTTTATACTGTCTGTCACTACCACCGCTTCAAAACCTCCAGGTAATACAAGACCGCCGTTGTTGGCATCTCCGGATGGCGAATTATGTTTTTTGCATTGCGCCAGACTTAAAATAAGCATGAAATAAAAAAGAAATCTCAGGCAGTTTAATCTCATATAATAAGTATAATTTTATTGATTTAACCAGGATTTTAGAGTTATTCAGAACTTTTAATTACTTCCGGATCTGCGATGCCATTTAAGTCGTAAACAATGTTTCCGGCCCTTATGGTCATTTCACATTCAAGCCGCTGCTTTCCTTTCAACTTATAACCATTCCTATCCCAAAAACCAAACTTCCCTTCACGCAGATTTAATATTGCTATATCTGCAACAGATCCGACAGACAGATTCCCCAATTCTTCATGCTTTATTTCAACAGCAGGATGCCACGTGCTGGCTGTAATCACAGCTGGCAATTCCATTCCCATCGCCAAAAACATCGACATAATATTTAGCATGTTTTTCATGGCGGCATTCATGCTTCCGGAATGAAAATCAGTGCTGATAGAATTTGGAAAAAAGCCCGCTTTAAGCGCAGGTATCGCTTGCCTGAAATCGAAGCTGGCGCCACCAAAACCTACGTCAAAAAAGATCCCTCTTTTTTGTGCATCTAAAACAAAAGGCTTTAATTTCCTGGTAGTAATATCAACGACCGGGTCTCTTCTTTTAAGCTCTGTAAATACATGCGTATAAATGTCGCCCGGGCGCAGGTGTTTGAAAAACAATTCTTCGATAGACAATGGCGGATGGCTATCATCGCCACCAAAATCAATCATTAGCGGTTTATTCGTTAATTCTCCTGCTTTCAACGCGCTATCTACGGCCGTCCATTTTGCTGGCTCAAAATGTGCCACTTTAAAACCAACGATGTAATCGCTATACTCTTTGGCCACATACGCAGCCATTTCAGGGTTCATGTCATCTGTATTCTGCTCATAAGCGCCGCCACGCATGCCCGCTCCCACAATATTCAAAAAGGCCAAAACCCTTGTTTGAGATTTATCAATTGTCT
>JAHEZA010000272.1 GCA_023251335.1 Chitinophagaceae bacterium
ATTTTCATATCAGAATCAGCCGGAATGGAAGCCAGCGGCGATGGGCCGATAGATAAAACATCGTGGCAGCAATGGATCGACTGGTCAGAAAAAAATAAGATAAGCTGGATCACCTGGTCAGTAAGTGATAAAGATGAAAGCTGCTCCGTATTGAATGCAGATGCGGCTTCTGGCGGAAACTGGAAGGAAAACAACCTTAAAGAGTCGGGGACAATGATCAGAAATTACTTGAGAAAATATGCAGGTTTGGAAAAGCAATAAAAGAATCAAGAATATTTTTTCAAACACTTTTTATGCATAAACAAATATCGTTGTGTTAGCAGCAGACAAACATTTGTGCGATTTTTTTATTTAGGCATACAAGCGCTTCCTGGTTGATGCACTTTTGTTTTTTAATGTGCGTTCCGTTGTGTTAATGACACTGACCGTTAATTCCTTGTTAAGCGGCTGCAATTTATTTTCAATAAGATATCTTGGCGTTATTTCATATTTATAATCCCCATAATTGTATTTGTTGATATCATGATCGGTTTCGGGAACATGAACCCAGCTAAAGCGCTGTAGTGGCGAGTAGTTCATCTTGTAAACGTTGACTTTATCCGGATTTATTTTGCTTGCGGCTAGTACGTCCGGCGAATAAGAAATACGATTATAGAGATAGTAAGCGTACCGGTCTTTTCCGGGAGGGGTAACTTTTATAGTAAAGCCGGTGAAATTTTCAGTTATTTTTTTATCGACATCAAAACACAATAACGTCATGGCATCGCCTTGATAAGCTCGAACACTTACGCCATTCTTTTTTGAAAATTTTTCCATACGCTGTCGTTAAAAATTTTGATATTCCGATGATAGAATCTTTTCTTAACACTAATTCATATAGAAAATAAAGCTAACAACTAAAAATGGAAATCAGGATTATTTGTTTGTCTGCTGCAATTATTGCGGTTTTAGCCTCATAATAAAATTAAACGCGGAAATATTCTTCCAGTTCTGTAAGTGTGCAATTCTAGTGAATCAATAAATAAGTCATTTTCCTATTTTAATGCATACAAAAATTACGCTGAAAGAGAGATGCAATTTCCACTTATAAAATTTCCCGGAATTCTGTTAAATTTCGGCCTCATTCTACATTTTTTAGTGGAACTTTGCGCCTCTGAAATTGAAGGGATCAATGAGGCATTCAATTTGTTTGAAAAATAGAAAAAATTATTCTGAAAAATAAAAAGAGAAAACAATGAAGATTAAAGTTTGTGGTAATAGAGATATTTCTCAGTTAAAAGAATTGGATGACCCTGTGGCTATGGGATCAAGAATAGACTATGCCGGCCTGATTTTCTACAAGCAGTCCCCACGATATGTTTTAAAAGATCTTGCGGGCAAAGATGTGAGAGATCTAAAATTATCAATAGAAAAAGTAGGCGTGTTTGTGAATGCAACTGAGGAAGAAATTATGAGACAGGTAGCCGATTTTGGACTTGACATCGTACAACTTCACGGAGATGAGACGCCTTCATTTTGTCAGCACATCAGCGATCAGATAAAGGTAATCAAAGCATTTCGAATAGGTGATCATGACACCAATATAGATTGGCTCGTAAAAGAGTATGATGAAGTTTGTGATTACTACTTATTCGATAAAGGTGCTCCCGGATTATATGGAGGCACCGGACAAAAATTCAAGTGGGACCTATTGCGAAATGCAAATATTGGCAAGCCTTTTTTCCTAAGCGGCGGCATTGATATTAGCGATGCGAACGACCTCAGAGAAATAAAACATCCCTTTTTTCACGGAGTAGATATAAACAGTAGATTTGAAATTAGCCCGGGAATAAAAGATATGGATAAAGTGAAGAATTTTGTAAACGATTTGAAAAGAGAAACTGTTTAATTAAAAAGGAGAAAATAAAAAATGTCATCTCAAGCTAAATACAGCCAACCTGATGAAAATGGTTACTATGGCCGGTTTGGCGGAGCGTATGTTCCGGAAATGTTGTATAGCAACGTAGAAAACCTCAAAGAGAATTATCTGAAAATAATCAATGATGAAAGTTTTCAAAAGGAATTTAATACCTTATTAAAAGATTACGCGGGAAGACCAACACCGTTATATTATGCAGGAAGATTGAGCGAAAAATATGGAACGGAAATTTTTCTGAAACGAGAAGACCTTTGCCACACAGGTGCGCATAAAGTTAATAATACAATCGGCCAAATTTTGCTGGCTGAACGCCTTGGTAAAAAAAGAATTATTGCTGAAACCGGAGCTGGCCAACATGGTGTGGCAACAGCCACTGTTTGTGCGCTAAAAAACCTGGAATGTATTGTTTACATGGGCGAAAAAGATATAGCGCGCCAGGCTCCAAACGTGGCCCGCATGAAAATGTTAGGCGCTAAAGTGGTTCCCGCTGTTAGTGGAAGCAAAACGCTGAAAGATGCTACCAATGAAGCTATCAGGGATTGGATCAATAATCCGAACGACACTTACTATTTAATAGGAAGCGTCGTAGGGCCCCATCCTTATCCTGATATGGTCGCACGTTTTCAGAGTGTGATAAGCGATGAAATAAGAAAGCAACTCAAAGAGAAAAAAGGTACAGAACTCCCTGGATATGTGATTGCGTGTGTGGGTGGAGGTAGCAATGCCGCCGGCGCTTTTTACCATTTCATGGAAGATGAATCAGTTCAGCTAATTGCTGTAGAGGCGGCGGGACTTGGCGTGGAAAGTGGCATGAGTGCGGCCACCACTCAATTAGGGACTGTTGGCGTATTACATGGAAGCAAAAGCTATGTGATGCAAACCGAAGACGGCCAGGTAGTAGAACCACACAGTATTTCAGCGGGACTTGACTATCCTGGAATTGGGCCTATGCACGCTAACTTATTTGCCACAAAAAGAGCTAAGTTTATGAACGCAACAGATGATGAAGCAGTAGCTGCCGCCTTCGAACTAACGAAACTGGAAGGTATTATTCCGGCGTTGGAATCAGCACACGCACTGGCTGTTTTGGGCAAAATAAAATTTAAGAAAGATGACATTGTAGTGGTTAACCTGAGTGGAAGAGGAGATAAGGACATGGACACCTATATTAAAAAGTTACAAAGCTAAAAGTTACGAGTGAACAGTTAGAAAGTCTGGCTTGTTTAGAAGGTTAAAGAAGTTCCATCAAAAGCCTGAATAGAAATCCGGGTTATTTGTTTCTTTACTGATACAATCATCTGGTGATCACATTTCTTATCAGCAAAATATAAAGAAGCGTTGTCAAAAAAAAGAACATGAATTCCTTTCAAAAATTATTTTCCGAAAAGAATAAAAATATTCTAAGCATTTATTTTACGGCAGGATTTCCTGAATTAAATGACACGAATGTTATCCTGAGAACTTTAGAGAAACATGGCACTGACATGATAGAAATAGGAATGCCTTACAGCGATCCGCTTGCTGATGGGCCCGTGATACAAAACAGTGGTATGAAGGCTTTACAAAATGGTATGACGATTAAACTGCTTTTCGATCAGTTAAAAGGCAACAAAGAAAAAATAAATGTTCCTTTGATCCTGATGGGATATCTTAATCCTGTGTTACAATATGGCTTCGAAAAATTTTGCGCTGATGCTAAGGCCGTTGGCATCAGCGGAATTATTCTTCCTGATCTTCCTATCACTGAATTTGAAAATGAGTACAAAAATATTTTAGCACAAAATGGTTTGAATTTCATTTTTCTGATCACCCCGGAAACATCTGATGAAAGAATCAAGAAAATTGACGAAATCAGTGAGGGCTTTATTTATGCCGTATCCTCTTCTTCTGTTACCGGCAGAGACCAGGATATGAGTGCACAAAAAAGTTATTTCGAAAGAATAAAAAATATGCGTCTGAAAAATAACGTATTGATCGGATTCGGCATAAAAGATCGTGAAACTTTTACGGAGGCCTGTAAATATGCGTCAGGCGCAATCATCGGTACAGCATACATTAAAGCTATTGAAAAGGGAGGTGATATTGACATAGAAACACAAACGTTTCTTAACTCAATTTTATAAAGCCAAACAGTGGAATAGTTCAGATTTTACTTTAAAAAAATTAAATTTGCTATAATATTGTAATTTATGAAAAGAATTTTTTACCTGCTTCTTCTATTGCCTTTTTTTGGCTATGCGCAGAAAGCTACCACTTCAGCTTCAAACAATGGATATGAGATCAATGGAAATGTTACAGGCTATGAAGATGGGGCTTCGGTTTCTTATCTGAATCAGCAGACTGGTCAACCCGAAAAGCAAACTACCATTGAGAAAGGAAAATTTACGATCAAAGGGCACCTTGAAGAACCCACATTCATTGTGTTGGTATTTGGGGATCAACCACCCGCTGTGCCTATATTTATAGACAATAGCCAGATTACTATTACCGGAGATAAAAACAGCCTCGATAATATATCAATAAAAGGTTCTAAAACACAAGATCAGTTTGCGGAATATTCACAATCAATAAAGCCTTACGAAAGCATGTTT
>JAHEZA010000273.1 GCA_023251335.1 Chitinophagaceae bacterium
ATTAAGAAACCAGCAATATGAATTCAGGCAAATGCCGGAGCTGATCGAAGAACAGGTGATTAATTATTAAAAATAATTTTTGAAAACGGAGCATAAAGGCTGAGCAATAAAGAAGGAAGAAGAAATAGTTTTCCTCATTGGGTCTGAAAGTTCTTAATGGTTAAATGAATTATTATTTCTCTCAAATAATTTTGATTTTTTACTGCCGTAATTAATATTTTTAACTCATGGCATTTCAGCATTTTACTCCACAGCAATCCGTTCCAAAAATAAAACAATACTGCGCTTACCAGGAAAGATGCCATGCAGAGGTGAGGGATAAATTATATTCTTTTGGTTTAAACAAAATAGAAGTAGAAGAAATTATTTCCGGATTAATAACAGAAAATTATTTGAACGAAGAAAGATTTGCAATTCATTATGCCGGTGGGAAATTTCGGATGAAACAATGGGGAAAGAATAAAATAAAGCAATCATTAAAATTTAAGCAGGTAAGTGATTATTGCATCAGGAAAGCGTTGAAAGAGATTGATTCAAAAGAATATGAAAAAACATTTCAAAAGCTGGCAGAACAAAAATTAAAGACATTGAAAAGCGAAAAAAATATTTTTATTAAGAAAAGAAAATTGCAGGATTATTTAATTCAGAAGGGGTATGAAAACGAGAAAATCCGTGAAGCTGTAAACAATCTCTGATGCAAACAATAGCTTAATCTTTAATCTTAGAAATAATGTCTTCTCTCACCGTCACACTTATACAGGCCAGTCTTCGCTGGGAAAATAAAAAAGCAAACCTCGAAATGCTTCAACGCAAAATTGAAAGCATTAAAGAAAAGACAGAGGTCGTAATTCTTCCTGAAATGTTTACCACTGGCTTTTCCATGAAACCAGAAATCCTTGCAGAAAAAATGAATGGCGAAACGGTTGAGTGGATGAAAAAAATTGCCGCAGAAAGAAAAATAATTATTACGGGAAGCGTAATCGTAGAGGTGGGTGGGAAATATTTTAATCGCTTAATCTGGATGTTGCCAAATGGGGAATATGGCGTTTATGATAAACGGCATTTATTTGCTTTTGCGGATGAACATAAACATTACGCACGCGGAAATAAAAAGCTGATTGCTTCCGTAAAAGGATGGAAAATCAATCTGCAGGTTTGTTATGATTTGCGTTTTCCGGTCTGGGCGAGGCAATCTCCGTCGTTAGAAAAAGAGGCTGAATACGATCTGCTGATCAATGTTGCCAACTGGCCTGATAAAAGAAGGCTTGCCTGGAAAACATTGCTGCGCGCGAGAGCTATCGAAAACCAATGTTTTGTTATTGGTGTAAACAGAGTAGGAGAAGATGGAAATAAAATATCCTACAATGGTGATAGCTCGATCATTGATCCAATGGGAGAAATTATTTATGAAAAAAATACGGTCGAAGATATTTTTACCTGCACGTTACAGAAAGAAAAAGTGATAGAAATCAGAAATCAATTTCCATTTTGGCGAGACGCGGATTCCTTTTTAATAAGCGAAAGCTAGATCCGCAGTAAACCGATAAATAAAGACATTTTCTATTTGCTCGACCGAGCAAAATAAAGATTACATAACAATAAAGCCAAATGGGAATCCATCTGACTTTATCAATGCCGGTAATAAGGATCGCAAAAACAAGTGGGAGTATTAACTAAAACATATTCAGTCAGACTTCTCTTTTCTTAAGGGTATCTATTTCTCTTTCTAACCTGTTAATAGTGGCTTCAATATTACTTAACCGTTTGCCATTTTTGGATATTTTGAAAGTAGGGTGTACCGTTTTGAGTTCAGCTTTATAATCTGCCAATTGATCTTTTAGGGTTCTTAGTTTGCCGGCCACTTCATTATTTCTTACGGGGCGTGCCATAATTGTAAATTTTTTGATACAAAGTATGAAATTAAATACAAATAATCATCTTGCACGAAATTTTTTTTTATTTAATTCAAATTCACTTATGAATCCGGTAATTTTTTTAACTAAATACCTTGGATAACCAAGACATTTATAACAGAAGAAAAACAATTTCCTTGAGAAATGCAGTTAGATAAATTGTAAATTTGCATCCTTTTCCAGACTATGAGCGACGAAATAAAACATGAATGTGGCCTTGCTTTTATCAGGTTAAGAAAGCCCTTTTCATATTATAAGCAAAAATATGGAACAGTTTTGTATGGCTTAAACAAGCTGTATCTTCTTATGGAAAAGCAGCACAACAGGGGCCAGGACGGAGCCGGCATCGCAACCATCAAATTAAACACGGAACCTGGCTATCCATTTTTGCATAGAAAACGTAGTATTGCCCACCAGGCCATTGCCGATATTTTTTCGCAGATCGGCAACCAGGTTAGTGAAATAAAAAAATATCATCCTGATATAGAGCAGCATCCTGGCCTGATGAAAGGCCATGTAGATTTTCTTGGCGAATTGATGCTCGGGCATTTGCGTTACGGAACACAGGGAAAAAATAACATTAATTTCTGCCATCCCTATATTCAAAGAAATACCATTCCGGCGCGCAATCTTGCGCTTGCGGGAAATTTTAACTTGATAAATAAAGATGAACTATTTGCTATTATCAACAGTCCGCGAAACGAACAGGACAAAGGAAGCGATCTTGGCGCTATGATTGATATGATTCTTCACTTTTTGGTGAAAGCCGATGAAGCCAATCCCGAAAATACAGATATAGTGGGCGTTCTAAAAAAATCAGTTCCTTACTTTGACGGGGGATTTACTTTTGGCGGGCTCACTGGCGATGGCAAAGGATTTGTAGTAAGAGACGCACATGGAATAAGGCCGTGCTATTATTATGCTGACGACGAAGTCATTGTTGCTGCCAGCGAACGGCCGGCTATTCGCACCGTTTTTAATGTAGGCGAACACGAGGTGAAAGAATTAATGCCGGGCAATGCATTAATTACAGAACCGAATGGAGAATTTTCTATTCAGCAAATTTTGGAACCAAAGGAAAGAAGAGCGTGTTCCTTTGAGCGCATCTATTTTTCGCGGGGAAGTGATGAAAAGATTTACCGCGAAAGAATTGCCCTGGGGTATCATCTTAGCGAACGGGTGTTGAAAACAATAGACTACGATTTAAAAAATACTATTTTTTCTTTTATTCCCAATACGGCGGAAACCGCTTTTAACGGGCTGATAAAAGGAGCGGAAGATTACCTGAATAAAATAAAAATCGAGAGAATTTTAAGCTGGGGAAAAGAGTACGATGAAGAGAAGCTTTCGGCAATGGTTAACCGGAAAATACGGATGGAAAAGATTGCCATTAAAGATGTAAAGCTCCGCACGTTTATTACAGAAGACGGCAGTCGCAATGAATTGGTGCAACATGTTTACGATATTACGTATGGCACCGTTAGAAAAGGAATAGATACATTGGTAGTGATAGATGATTCTATTGTGAGAGGAACCACGTTACGCGAAAGTATTATCAGGATGCTATCACGCCTTGGTCCCAAAAAAATAATTGTGGTTTCTTCCGCTCCACAAATAAGATACCCTGACTGCTACGGAATAGATATGAGCAAACTGGGAGAATTTGTAGCCTTCAAAGCCGCGATGGCATTGATAAAAGAAAAAGGCATGGAACCTATGTTGAAATGCCTCGTTGATAAATGCTATGAATTAAAACGAAATAATCAGCTACATACACAAAATCTTGTACGAGAAATTTACAAGCCTTTTTCTTTAGAAGAAATTGATAATAAAATAGCCGAACTCATTACACCACCCGAAATCAATATTCCGGTAGAAGTAATCTACCAAACCATCGAAGACCTGCACGAATGCTGTCCGACTAATCTGGGCGACTGGTATTTTACCGGCAACTATCCTACACCCGGTGGTAACCGTGTGGTGAATAAAGCGTTTTTAAATTACATGGAAGGAAAAAACGAGAGAGGATATTGAGCAACCTGGCTGTATCTAAATAAAAATATATGAAATTTGTGTGTTTACTATGGGATTAATTTTTTTGCCATCTCATAATCTTCCGGAGTATCTATAGATAAAAGGCTTTCATCGGTAATTTTAATACCATTTTCAAGATAACGAAGCTGTTCCAGTTTTTCTACGGATTCCAACGGTGTCATTTCCCATTGTGTAAAATTCATCAACGCTTTTTTACGGTAAGCATAAATACCGATGTGTTTATAATAGATCGGTTCTATATTTTTATCTCTGCGAAAAGGAATGACACTTCTTGAAAACAATAACGCATTACTATTCTTATCCACCACCACTTTTACATGATTCGGATTATTGATTATTTGTTCGTCTGCTATGGGAAACATTAATGAAGCGACCTCAGTTTTGTGCGTCGGATCATTTTCAAAAGCATTTAATAAATTTTCAAGTAACGCTTTCTTTACAAAGGGTTCATCGCCCTGAACGTTTATTATAATGTCCACATCAATATCTGCAACGGCTTCAGCAATTCGATCGCTGCCGCTTTCGTGTTGCCTTTTACT
>JAHEZA010000013.1 GCA_023251335.1 Chitinophagaceae bacterium
GACAGGTTTAAGAAATTTATTAAAATGGCGGCGGGGTATAATAAGTTGGATGAGTTTTTAAAGACGATGCCTGAAAACTCCGAGAAGCTGATGCAGGCTTTTGTTGCCAAACTGGAAACAACAGGCACGCTTGAAGATGCGGTCGATGTTGCAGATTCTTATGGAAGTATTACCAATCCTCAGCTTCAGCAATCGATGTTGAAAAATGTGGAATGGAATGAACAGCGATGTGTAAAGGAGGATAATGCACGTGGACGCAAAATTTATAATCTCCTAAAAATGATTTTTCTTTCCGCTGATCCCAAAAACGGTATAGATCTGTCAAAGGAAATTGGTATTCCTCCCATTTACACGGTAGATTATAATTATCTCGCAGACGATTCGGGACGGATCATTGAACAGGTATTCTTTTATGGTGATAAGGATGGGAAGATGTCTTATGCCAGTTATCTTTCTTCGTTTCCGCACAGTGAGTGGAGCCTTGTCAAAAAGAATGAGTGGATAGAAATAAAATCTAAAAAAGGAAAGCCAGTCTGGATTTTTGCTAACCTGCCACTAGATAATGAAACCGACAAGGATGCGCATGCACAAGAAGATTTGATCAATTATCTTAATTCCAATGGGTTGAAACCGTCCATCGTAATACATCGCGGACATAGCTATCATCTTCCCTATACAATCAAGCAACTACCTGAAACCGCAAAGATTATTATGCTCGGATCATGTGGTGGTTACCAAAATTTGAAAACGATTTTGACTTATTGCCCCAATGCTCATATTATTTCCACCAAACAGACCGGAGCCAAAGATGTGAATAAGCCAATCATTGATGCACTTGATAATACACTTAGGGCTGGTAATAATATTGACTGGCGCCAAATGTGGAGCGGGCTCAATACTTATTTTAGCCACACTTCCAAAGAAACAAAAGAAACTTTTGACGATTATATACCACCTCAAAAAAACTTAGGTGCTTTGTTTATAAAAGCATATAACAAAGATGGAGGAGATGGGGATCAGTGAACAAACTTATTCTAGCTATCCCTATTTTGCGTGTATCAAATCAAATTGTATTATTAATAAGTGCTTCATTTTATATTTTTCGTCAAGGATAATACAAAATTGCCAACGATTGCTTTATACTTTTCTGTAGAGGCGTTTACGTCTTTAAATTCAAAACGGGCAGCCTTCTCTAAAGCATCTGCTATTGAAAAATTCTCTTCTTCGACATAGAAAAAATAGTTTTTTTTAAAAAGATATTCTGCTAAATATTCCTGTTCGTTTTGCCCTGGCGTGGGAATTAAAATCGCTTTTTTCTTTAAAGCCACCAAATCCATTACTGTAGTATATCCACTTCGTCCCATAATCATTTTTGACTGCTCAAACGATTTATTTAATTCCGTTGCGGTTAAGTGGTTTATAATTTTTACCAAGGGATTGTTCGAATTTAACGGGATATTGGAATCGGGTAAACCCCTGATCAAAAGAACACTTTTTGAAAATGATTTCAATTCGTTTAAAATTTTTTTCTCAAAAATGGATCGTTGTGGTTCTGGTCCTGAAATTGTAATAAGAATGTCATAAATTTTTTCTGACAACATAGAATGAAATCTTGATAAAATGCCCACATATTCAATGTTCGAGGGTGTATTTTTAGGATGTGAAAGTTCGCCTCCAAGGCCATTTTCTTTTTCATCAGGCACCCAGCAAATTGGATATTTACTAATAAAAAAATTGTTGATTTTTTGGACGAGGAAATCAGTAACTATATTTCCTGTTTTAATTTGAAGTTGGTGAGTAATATAAATAGAAGGTATTTTTTTGTGATACATTCCAAAACGATTGTCGGAAATAACTGCGTCTATTTTGTGCTCCTTAACCATCTTTATTAACCATCGATTTTCTCTAAGTACTCTAAAAAGTATCTTTGGCAACTGTAAAAACATGGTGAAAAAAAAAGCTTTCGGGTTCCTTCCATATCTGATTTCATAACCTTCACACCGTAAAAATACGGATGATGGAAACTCTTTTTTTAATAAATAAAATATGCTTTTATCTGCTGCAATGTACACTTCGCATCCATGATTTATTAACTCTTTAATTATTGGAATACAGCGGGTTGCATGACCTAATCCCCAGTCCAGAGGAGCAACCAAAATACGAGGATTGAGGGATTGTTTGTTAAAATCGGTCAATTCAATAAAAAATTTACAATAATTAGTAGTGAAAATAGTTTAATTTAGTGTTGATTTATTAATTGGTATGACTTATTTATTAAGTGGTAAAATGAGAGATTCAATTTCTAAATCGGGATTAATTCAAAATATTTTAATGAAAAATTTAACCAGGCTCTTTTTGATTTTATTAGTTTTCCTATCCGTACTTGCTGTAAGTTGCACAGCTTCGCACAAAAGCAAATGCGGTTGCCCTAGTAAAACCGGAATGGTTGGTTATTAAAACCCCAATTAAGATGGACAAATTCAATCGCGATCTGTTGGTCTTGTTCAAAGAAAAATCAACCCCCCAAACAATCGAACATGAATTAGAGCTTTTGCACGAGTTGCTATTTTATGTTGAAAAAATGGATAATCTGGTCCCGGTTTATGAAGTGATTAACGTAAACAAATACAAAATTACTTCGGACCAAAAGGTAGTTAGGGAGACGCTCAGTAATAAAATTTTAAGACCATTCGTTTTCCTGAACAATATGAACTGAACCGGAATTATTCAGCTATAGACCATATTTCTCTTCCGCGCAAAAGTCGGTCTAAATTGTAATCTGATTTGGATTTCGCTTCCACTATTTGCTGTGTCATTATGTCTTCGTAGCAAGGTCTTTCATCTTCAAAAAATACGCCAAATGGCCTTGGAAAATGGTGCTCTTTTTTTGGACTTTCAAAAAATCTTGTAAGTATTTGAGCCTTGTAAAGATCTTTCTCGTCGTGAATCCAAAGATCATTTTCACTTATATTTCCATCTAAATCTACTATCTCAGGCTTCATTTCACTCAATTTAATTCCTTTCCTTTTTTCAGTACCAAAGATCAAAGGTTGACCCTGAATAAGAAATAAGGTTTCTTCCCCTTTGGATTTTTTATCGGTGAAAACTTCGAAAGCACCGTCATTAAAAATATTGCAGTTCTGATAAATTTCTAAGAATGAGGCGCCTTTGTGGTGAGCAGATCTTAAAAGCATCTCCTGTAAATGTTTTGGGTCTCTGTCCATTGTTCTGGCTATAAACGTTGCATCAGCGCCCAGTGCCAGTGCCGACGGATTAAAGGGATGGTCAATGCTTCCCAGCGGAGAACTTTTCGTTATTTTTCTTTGTTCACTGGTTGGAGAATATTGTCCCTTTGTCAAGCCATAAATCTCGTTGTTGAAAAGTAAAACATTTACATCAAAATTGCGACGTAATAAATGAATCGTATGATTTCCGCCAATACTTAAAGAATCTCCATCGCCCGTTACAATCCATATACTCAATTCAGGCCTGCTCGCCTTCAGGCCACTGGCTATTGCCGTTGCCCGCCCGTGAATACTGTGCATTCCGAAGGTGTTCATATAATACGGGAAACGGCTGCTACATCCGATACCGGAAATGATTACAAAATTTTCGCGCGGAATTCCCAACGTGGGAAACACCTTTTGTACTTGTGATAAAATGGAGTAATCGCCACAGCCTGGGCACCACCTTACTTCCTGGTCGGTGGCAAAATCCTTTGCAGTTAAGGTTTCGGGAGCTAATGCAGTATTATTCATTTTTTAATAACATTAAGAATTTCGAAGTTACTAAATACAATGTAATGTCAGAAAATTATGCATTGTGAAATACGGAATTTTAACGCCGATAACTTATGACGTTGAAATCAAAAAAACGGCCAGTGATGAAAATCACCGGCCTTGCTTACCTCTGAAACCACAAGAAAAATTTAAAAATTCTTCTTGATAACGTTTGGAAAAAGTAATTATAATGTTCACAAATTTTTATAAACACGACGAAATTGAATTACCTGGAATTACAAAGACTGGTTTTTTGGGTGGTCTTTTATTGATAGGAAAAGGAAACTTAGGTTGGGCTGCTAAATTAATAATAAATTAATTATAAAAGCAACTTTTCTAAAATTTAATTTAAGATCTTTTTTAATTCTTCATCTGCTAACTGGTCAATTCTCCTGATCTTATAGTCGTACCACCATTTAGGCGCTGTTTTCTTCAGAACGGTATCAACACTTCTCATCCCGAACAGGTTCCATACACCTTTGGCTTTCCCGGATAAAGAAGTCTGAAGTGCTCTCAGGCTCATTGCAAAACCAGCATCAATATATTCCATGTGATGCCAATAGCCTGCAGGCATGAATAAAGTATCTCCTGGAGTTAATATTAGCTGATAGCCCTCAGCATATTTCAGGGCAGGGAATTTTTCATAATCGGGATTAGCATTTCCTTCACTGTAATTTGAAAAATCTGCCAGGCTCAAAACCTCGAAAGGTTTTCTATATAGTTTATGCTGTTCCTCATATTTAAAAAGTAAAACTCTTTTGCGCCCTACAAATTGGGTATGTAAAATGTGTGAAAGGTCAATATCAAAATGCATGTGAGTAATAGAAGATTCGCCTCCGGTAAATAGCATTGGATATTTTTTTACAAATCCTTTCATAAGATGGTCAGGCCACGTAAAATCTTCAATTAGCTGTGGTGCATGATCGAAAATATTGAACAGGAATATCCTCCATGCAGCTGGACCTTTTTGAATCATATCAATATATTCGCCAAACGTCTTATAATCATCGGCCTTATTGATCGGGGTATATGCATCACTCTTTATATTATTATAAAGTCCCACTTTTTTATCGCCAACAATTTCCTTGAAATAATCCCAATTCCATTTTTTATAGGCGGGCCATTGTTTTGCAAGATCTTTTATTACTAATGGCTTTTTTGGTTGGTAATATTTACTCTTAAACTCTGAGGCAGAAATGTTTTGAACAATATCTATTGGCTGTAATTGCATGAAACGAAAATTTTGATTTTGCAAAAATAGCTATTCTTCTTTTTTATGAGGCTAAGTTGTGGATATGAAAAATCTGAAGATATACGCTTTAAAGTTTTTATCCTGAAAGCGTAATGATTAAAACTGATTGTTGATGTAACTTTGCATCCATTTAAAAATTGAACCGATTGGCATTACATTTTCATAAGCTTGCGATAAAAGATATTAAAAAAGAAACTGCGGATTGCGTGATTATAACCTTTGATGTTCCTGCAGAATATAAAGATAAGTTTAGTTTTAAGCAGGGACAAAACGTCACGATAAAGCCTTTTTCAGGAAATGAAGAAGTCAGGCGTTCCTACTCTATTTGCAGTTCGCCATTAGAGAACGAATTAAAGATTGCAGTGAAAAGAGTCGAAAACGGTATGTTTTCAACTTTCGCAAATGAAAAGCTTAAAAGAGGAGACGTTCTGGATGTGTTGCCGCCAACGGGGACTTTTTTTACTGAAGTAAACCCTGCTAATCGAAAAGATTATGTATTTATGGCTGCCGGGAGTGGAATTACTCCTGTTATTTCTATCATAAAAACAATTCTTCTTACAGAGCAAAACAGTTGCGTGACCCTTGTCTATGGCAATAAGAATTTGCAATCTATTATTTTCAGGGAAGCAATAGACGCTTTAAAAGATAAATACCTGAAAAGATTCAGGGTGTTTCACATTTTGAGCAGGGAAAGAACAGATACGGATTTTAATTACGGAAGGATAGATGTTTCTAAATGCAACCATCTTTCGAAACTGATTAATTTTAATATAATTGACGATTTTTTTATTTGTGGCCCGGAACAAATGATATTTAGCGTAAAAGATTTTCTGGAAGGATGGGGAATTGAATCCAGGCATATTCATTTTGAGTTATTCAACGCACCCGTTCGGGGAAATAAAAAAACATTTATTCCCACAATGGAGGCTCCTGAAACAGGAAGCGACATTACAGTTAAAATTGATGGGCGTAGTTTTGACTTTAAACTTGACTATAATGGAGAGGTTATCTTAGATGCAGCTTTGGCACAGGGAGCTGATTTGCCTTTTGCCTGTAAAGGCGGTGTATGCTGCACTTGCAAAGCGAAACTTATAGAAGGAGAGGTTGAAATGGAAGCTAATTACGGTCTTGAAAAGAGCGAGATAAAAGAAGGATACATTTTAACGTGCCAGTCACACCCCAGAAGCAAAAAAGTGGTTGTGGATTACGATCAAAAATAGGGAAGCAATTTTTTGAATTTTATTTTTTCATTATTTTTCAAATTATTATTTTAACTACACCTACAACGGATTACCTTTTGAAATCAGTAACTTTGAGTACAAACGATTTTCTTGATGGGTCCCCAGCAACTATTAGAAAAATTTAACGCCAGGATTGAGCAGGATATAAGAATAGAGCCCAAAGACTGGATGCCTGATGATTATAGGAAAACGCTGATACGTCAAATAAGTCAGCATGCCCATAGTGAAATTGTCGGTATGCTACCGGAAGCTAATTGGATAACAAGAGCACCTTCGTTAAAAAGAAAAGCCATTTTGCTTGCTAAAGTTCAGGATGAAGCAGGTCATGGGCTGTATTTATATTGTGCCGCGGAAACATTAAATATTTCCCGCGAAACAATGATTGAACAATTATTATCAGGGCAAGCGAAATATTCTTCCATTTTTAATTATCCAACTATTTCATGGGCAGATATGGGCGCAATTGGCTGGCTGGTAGATGGTGCAGCTATCATGAATCAAGTACCGCTTTGCAGAGCATCTTATGGCCCTTATGCACGAGGGATGGTCCGCATCTGCAAAGAGGAAAGCTTTCATCAAAGGCAAGGTTATGAGATTTTATTGACACTATGCCGTGGAAGCAAAGAACAAAAAGCCATGGCGCAAGACGCGCTTAATCGCTGGTGGTGGCCCAGTCTTATGATGTTTGGTCCTAATGATGATCAATCACCGCACACGGCGCAGAGTATGAAATGGAAAATCAAACGATTTAGCAATGATGAATTAAGACAGAAATTTGTTGACATCTGCAAACAGCAGGCAGACATTTTAGGAATTACCATTCCTGATCCTGATTTGAAATGGAACGATGAAAGAGGCCATTATGATTTTGGAGAAATTAATTGGGGAGAATTTTGGAACGTGGTAAATGGAAACGGACCATGCAATAAAGAAAGGCTTGCAGCAAAAATAAAAGCACATGAAGACGGTGCCTGGGTTAGAGAAGCTGCTTTGGTATTTGCAGCTAAGCAAAAAAAGAAGAATTCAGATAAAGAGGTGAAATTAGAAACCGTCTGAAATGAATTTTTAATGATGAATTTTAAACCCTGAAAAATGGATCAAAAAAAAGAAGAACCTCTTTGGGAAGTTTTTATCCGCAGCAGGCAGGGATTGGAACACAAACATGCAGGAAGCCTTCATGCAGCAGACGCTCAAATGGCCATAGAAAATGCCCGCGATGTTTATACCCGCAGGATGGAGGGCGTTAGTATCTGGGTGGTGGAATCTAAATACATTCATGCCACTAACCCCGATGAAGCCGAAAGCTTTTTTGAGCCTGCTAATGATAAAATATATCGCCATCCCACCTTTTATGATTTACCGGATGAATTAAAATATATGTGAGATTGATGTTATTAATATTTTGAATGGACAGTAAACCAACAAATATTGACAAAAGCTATTTAGCGGATTATACGCTTCATCTTGCTGATAGTTCTTTAATAATGGGGCATCGGTTAAGTGAATGGACTGGTCATGGTCCCATGATTGAACAGGATATTGCGATTAGTAATATTGCCTTAGATCTGATAGGGCAAGCCAGGAATTTTTATCAATATGCTGCCGAAATAATTAATTTAGAAAACACTGAGAAAAAAATAACAGAAGATGATCTTGCCTACCTGAGAGATACATTTGAATTCAAAAATTTCTTAATCACCGAGCTACCTAATGGGGATTGGGCACAAACGATTGGGAAAATATTTTTTTTCAGCACGTGGCAATTTTATTTCTATCAGAAATTAATTTATAGTTCAGACAAACAGTTGTCGGCCATCGCAGACAAATCGTTGAAGGAAGTGACCTATCATGTAAAATGGAGTAGTGATTGGGTGATGAGGCTCGGAGATGGTACAGATGAGAGCAGGAAAAGATTAGTGACAGCAATTGAATATCTCTGGCCTTACACCGGAGAAATGTTTGTTCCTGCTGAATTTGAATCAAACAATGAAGATCAGGTAAACGTTGACGTTAGCAGTATAAAAAAGGATTGGCATGACAAAGTAAGCTGTGTTTCAGCCGAAGCTACACTTGCTTTGCCGACAAATACCTGGATGCAAAGCGGTGGTAAAAAAGGAATCCATACGGAACACTTGGGATATATTCTTGCGGAAATGCAATATTTACAGCGAACTTATCCTGGATTGGAATGGTAAAATTATCTGGCGGTATCATTTATTTGATGGTCGTTGTCTGATAAATTTAATAGCCGTGTTATAGACTTCAATTTGAAAAAATGGACACAACATCTCAAAATATCGCTTTTCATGATGCAAGAAAACAAACACCGCAAGAGGTTTGGGAAATTTTAAATACAGTAACTGATCCTGAAATTCCTGTGCTCTCAGTTATTGACCTGGGAATCGTACGGGAAGTTCATGTCGAAAACGAAAATGTGGAGGTCATTATCACACCAACATACAGCGGTTGCCCCGCTATGGATTTTATCGGAATGAACGTTAGGAAAGCATTATTGGAGAGCGGATTTGAAAAAATAAAAATAACCCATCAACTTTCTCCGGCATGGACCACAGACTGGCTGACTGAAGAAGGAAAAGAAAGATTGAAATCTTACGGAATAGCGCCTCCTACATCGAAAACTTTTGATTTAGATTATTTGAAAAACCTTCCGGTACCTTGCCCTTGCTGTGATTCGATGAACACGAAGCTAATTAGCCAATTTGGTTCTACAGCATGCAAAGCACTTTATCAATGCGAAGATTGCAGGGAACCTTTTGATTATTTTAAATGCCACTGATACCGGAACATTTTGATATAGTAAACAAACAATTTTAAACTTTTTTCATTTTACTATGAACACCGTTCTTTTTGAAATAAACGACTCCGTCGCTTTTATCACTTTAAACCGTCCGGACAAATTAAATGCATTCAACAGGGAAATGTCATTGTCATTACAGGAAACACTGGATAAGTGCGAAAAGAATAGTTCTATTCGTTGTGTCTATATAACCGGAGCAGGTAGGGCGTTCAGCGCTGGCCAGGATTTGTCGCAAGTTAATGATTCTGAAGAATTCGCCGTAATGGGAAAGATCTTATCAGAGCAGTACAATCCTGTCGTAAAAAGGATCAGAAATTTAAGTAAACCTGTTATTGCTGCCGTAAATGGAGTAGCTGCCGGAGCCGGTGCTAATATCGCATTATGCTGTGATGTAATCGTCGCAGCAGAATCAGCTTCTTTCATCCAGGCTTTTAGTAAAATCGGACTGATACCTGACAGTGGTGGTACCTATTTTTTGCCGCGCCTGGTTGGATTTCAAAAAGCATCTGCTATTATGATGCTTGGTGATAAAATAAGTGCGAAAGAGGCTGATGAAATGGGGATGATTTATAAATATTTTCCGGATAAAGAATTTGAACAAGAAGCGGAAAAAATTGCCCGGACACTTTCATCGTTGCCAACCATGGGGCTTGCCTTTACAAAACAAGCTCTCAACAAATCATTGGAACAAGATTTTGAGGAACAGTTATTGACAGAAGGCATCCTGCAACAGAAGGCATCTGCCACAAATGATTTTAAGGAGGGTATAAAAGCTTTTAAGGAAAAAAGAAGGCCCAACTTCAGAGGCGATTAAGATCGAAAGAACATGAATATACCTGTAGGAAAGTGAAAGTAAAGTTAATATTCCTACAGATGTTATTTTGTCCAAGCATTATCAAACGCCTCTTAATTATATATGCGCTTTTATGCGATTTTTTATATTTCTTTGGAAGAATGGGACGAATAGTTTTATATTTTTGTATGATGGCAAAAAATGCTTCAGCTAAAGTTTCCCTTTTGATTATTTTTTTTGGTTTATGTTCAATTTTGGCGGAAAGCCAAGTGGTCGACAGCATTAATTTAACTCGTAATTCGAAGGATACAATTCATTTGCCTCCTGAAGATACCATTTTTGTAAAAATTACTGACACCGTTCTCAGAATAAAAAATTTTAGTCCCTATTTCACGCTGCATGTAGATTCTACCTTAGATTATCAATTTGAAATTAACCGAAATCCTTACAATTATTATTGGTATCTAAAAAATTCACCTGTGGGTTTAAAAATCAATAAGGATGATGGAACTCTTCACTTTAAAGCCGAGAAATCTTTTTTTCTATCCGGCAAATTAAAATACGATAAGGAATATAAAGTGGATTTAGGTGTTCAAAACCTAAATAATCCGAGGGACTATGTGGATACCACTTTTACGCTGCTTTTTTATAATACTGATATCATTCCTTCAAAAATAAAGCCTACCGTTAGTGATAATCTGATTATTGATGAAGGAGATACCTTAAGTTTTAAACTGCAATGTGAGGATGGGAGTTTTCCGTTAGAATCGCTCACTTATTATTGTAATTATCCCATTAGTTCGAGCACCCCTGTCGCGCACTGTGGTGATCTCTTTACATGGATAGCTCCTTATGATTTTATAAGAAGCAATGAAAATTCAAAACAAAAGACGGTTGTAATAAAATTTATCGGGGTAGATAAATTTTTTAACAGAGATACGGCAAGTGTGAAGGTAACCGTAAATGAAAGTATCAATTATCCGCTCCGGCTGGCAGAATACAACAACATGGTTGATATAATTGAAAAATACATACTGGATTTGAAAAGTACATTCAAAGAACTGGATCAAAAGCTAAAAAAGACTAAAGGCACCAGGACTACCTTTGATCTGACGTCAGCATCTACGGCTCTTGGCGGAACCGTTTTAACTTCAGTGCCTTCCAGTAACTTAAATACATACGGTAAGATTTTGCCCAGTGTAGGTGTAGCGCTAGTCCCGGTGAAAAATGCGGTAGCGCCTGATAAAAATGATGATTTGAACGCTGCGTCCCTGGTAAGGAACAATATTAAACGATTGCAATATTTACTAACAAACAATATGCTGGTAGGGGATAAGGATCCCGATATTATTAACAAGACCGCAAAAATGAAGGATGAATTGCAGCAGGTACAACTTCAACTTATAGATATACAAATAGTGGACGATAATATTGACAAAGAAAAATTGGATGAATATTTTAACGACCCGAAAGTGTCTAAAAAGTATAGGTTAAAATCAAAGTAAAAAAATTCCAAATACTGCTAAATCGGGATGCAAAAAATTACTGACATCTAAATTAAAAAGGCCATCCTTTTGAGACAGCCACTTGAAGATTTATGATTAAATAACCATTTTAATGGTAACCTACCATATTGGCGTTTGCCTTGCAGCCAACTCTTGAAGAAGTACAAGAAGTAATAGTGGCGCCGAGCGCAATAGTCAAGAAAATAACAATCAGAAGCTTTTTCATTTTAATTTTTTTTTGTGGTTAAATGAGATAAAATTACCAGGCCAATAACCTGGATCTAAAATGAATTCTTCAATAAAGGGATTGGAAATAGGTGATGAGTAATATAGTGTGTAAGCCAGGGGTCCTGTTAATGATAGCCTACCATATTGGCGTTTGCCTTGCAGCCAACTCTTGAAGAAGTGCAAGACGTAATAATGCCGCCGAGCGCAATGGTCAACAAAGTAATAATCAGAAGCTTTTTCATTTTAATTTTTTTTGTGGTTAAATGAGCTAAAGTTTAACAGGATAAAACTTTGGAACTAAAATGAATTCTTCAATAAAGGGATTGGAAATTGAGCAGAGGACAAAAAAACAAAATCCAAATGAAAAATGCAAGCAAAGGCTGATTTTTATTTTTCAGCTGTAAATCAAAAATTGACACGGACATTTAGCAATTCCTCTTTTCACTTTGAAAAAATAACTTTGATAAGTTAATAATTGAATGACGAACTCAATAAATAAGATACGTACCTCAGGAAGGAAATAATCTTTTGCCTTTTAATAGGCCTTAACGGGAAAGAAAATAATGGATAGCCGGAATGCGTACACACATGATGGTCAGTATTGGGTCAGCAATGATACTGATAGCGTTTTTATTTGGTATTAAAGATGTATTAAGCGGCAGGGTCGCCGCGCAAGTAGTTAAGATAAAATTGGATCCGTTTTTTTTTGCGCAGTTAAATCTTAAAAGTTTTGATTCAAAAAATAGGAGGATTGGTATAACTTCAGCAAAAATGCCGATATAAAACAGAATTTTCGGGGAGTAGATTATTTTTTTATCTCTCTGTGTATTTCTCTCGCTTGGATTGGATAAAAAGTACGATATGAATGGCTATTAGTAATTCACAAACTATTTCTTTTACAATCATTATGTACAATTTTTTACGATGATCAATAGAAATCAAACGAATGTAAATTCGTTTTATTTTATTTCTTTAAGTTTAACGACAAAAAAGGCCTTCGGATAAATTCGAAAACCTTGACATTTTTTATTTTCAATTATTTCAAATTGATCGTTACCCCAGCCTGAAAATTAACGTTGCTAAGATCGTGATAGCCATTCTTATTATACGGCGAATAATCATAAATGGCTCCTACATTTATGCCCGATGAACTGTATTTTTTAAAAGGAATCATCAATCCCAGGCCGCCTTGAGCGCGAAATCCGACATGGGTTGTGCTGCTTCCAAACTGACCAAGATACTGGTTAAAATCTATAACGTTTGCTCCCGCGCCTAACGAAATATAGGGTTTCAAATAGGTTGCGGAAAGAGGATAATATTTTGCCTGTAATAAGATGGGGATGGTTTGCAGAGAATTAGTCAATACTGCTGATACTTCCTGTGATTTACCTAACTGATACAATGCCCTCGGATATTTTTGATAATAATCCTGGAAACCAAAACCCAAACCTGCAGATAATTTATCGCTAAACGAATACATAAGGCCTCCCATAAAACCGCGGGGCGAATTGTTGCTGATAATATCTGATTTGAAATTGCCTAACGGCATACTGTAATTGTAATTAAAATCCAGACTGAACGGGTTCTTTTGTGCTGAAACTGACTGGGACATACATATAACAGCGAATGCAGCGAATATAATTTTAAACTTTTTCATCTCTAAATATTTTAATTAGTTTTTAAATAAGGAGACTGATCGAATAACGCCTTTACCTGGCTATCAGCAACCGTCTGATTAAAGATTCCCGAACCGCGAATTAAGCCTGTCCATATCACATTGATCTTTTTATCCTGTGGTGCATTTTTCAAATCAAGCATATCAACAGAAATAGCTCCTTCTTTGATTTGATAAACGCTATATGCATATGGAACATAATATCCATATCCCGGATAACCCCAGTAATAAGGATCCCAATAAGAATTATAATACCCCCAATAATCACCATAACTTATCACGCCGGTAGTAGTGCTTACTATGCGGTTCACATCTACGCCTAGGTCCGGATTTTGTTCGTTGGAAACGAGTGTATAACCCTCCTGTTCCATATATTTAGTAACGGCGTTTAGGTAAGCAGAATCTACGTCGTCTAAATGCTTAGTCATTTGTCCATTGTCAATTACAGCTACAGAATCCGAAATGCTAAACGTTTTATAATTAGTAAAGTTTATTGACGAATCGTGATCTGTGATATAAATTCTGGATTCCTCATCGCTTAAATTATTAAGCGGTTCTTTGGTACATCCTGTATAAATAAACGACATGCAGGCTAAGCCTAACAGCATTATTAAGTATCTTTTCATAGTGGTAATTTTATTGATTAAATATAATTTAGGTCGCACAAAGCCAGTGCCCAACTACCTTTTGAATATTACAAACAACAAAACATTTACAATTGAACCGATGATTTAAGAAAGATTTAGAATTGGTGTTAACAGTATGAAAAGGAAGGATAAAAAGAACTGCAAAGGAATGACATAAAGTAAATTATTATGAAATTTTGGCAAAAAATGCCAAGCTACTTTGTCGGGAGACTTTTTTTGCAACAG
>JAHEZA010000274.1 GCA_023251335.1 Chitinophagaceae bacterium
TCCCTTTTTCCGGGATGACAATTTGTTTAATTATGCGCAACATCTATTTTATTTTAAGAGGTGACACCTTTTAAAAGGACTCTGCAAGCACGATTTTTCGAATTAAATAATTACCAAACCCACACATTTGAAAAATGTCTTCGTTTTTATGCTTTGTGTTTTTCTTTAATTTATATTTACTTATAAAAACTCATTAAACATGGTAACAGAAAACACAAACCCCGACGAGGAACTTACACAAGATGAAAAATCCACCCTCACTAAGATTGCTGAAACCATTGGTGAAGTAGCCGCTGAAATTTCAGTAAAGAAGGATGTGCTGAAAGATATGGCTTCCAATGCCATTGATGCTTTAAAAGATAGAATAAATGAAATTAGAACACCTGAAGTAAAATCCGCAAGGAAAGCTGCAAAAAAAATAGTCAAAAAAGCAGCGCCTAAAAAGATAGCAAAGGTTGTAACAAAAAAGGTAAATAAAAAAGTAGTAAAGCCTGTAGCTAAAAAAGCAGGTGCTGCAAAAAAGAAGGTAACGGCGATGGGAAAAAAGGTAAATAAAAAAATCGTAAAGCCTATGGCCAAAAAAGTAGTTGTTGCGAGAAAAAAGGTAAAGGCAAAGGCAAAACAAGGTTACAAAAAAGTTGTAAAGGCTGCGAATAAAAAAGTGGCTGCTTCCAAAAATGCGGCGTATAAAAAAGGCAGGCAGGTTGCTAAAAAAGCCTTGCCCGCTAAGAAAGCAACGAAGAAGGCAACAAAGAAAGTGAGCAGGAAAAGATAGGCTGCACCTGCCTCTCCCGAAAAGTCCATGGCGAATAGCTCAGGAAAACAGCGAGGAAAAAGAATGCAGTAAACAAATAAAAAAGGATAATTCTGTTTTAGTATTCCACAACAGGGCCAAGCCATAAAAGAAAAAGTCCCTGGAAATTCCGGGGACTTTTATAACAAGAAGTATGTTTATTAATAAGGGAAAATATACGTGTATACTTTACCGTTGTTCCCATTTGCCCAAATTAATTTTGCATAATAATAGCCACCGTTAGCAGTTAGTGGGCATCCTGTTGCAACGTTACCGTTCGCATCCAGTCCATAAGTAATGACAGAAGTAATGTTATCAGATCTGATTATTGAATCCTGACCACTGGTTAACGCAAAATTACATGACTGGGCAAACACTTTTGGAGCGGTGATCATATTTGTAAAGCTCACACCAAAGCGTGTGGTGCCCCAGATTGCGATATTGTCATTCTTGCCATCGGAATGCGAGCCTGTGACTGTTGCTACAATTCCATTGTCATAGGTAAACACCCTGTGCCGGGAAACGTGCCATTCGCGCGTTAATCCACTTTTGAAGGTAATAGATAAGTCTGCAGTAACATCGTGTACGATTGATTCAGTGGTAGCTAAATTCATAAGAAGCCCACCGCTTGTGTTTGTAATTGTTTTCGTACCATTAATTACAATTGACTTACCATCCTTTACACGTGTAATAGTTAATGCATCAATAGTTATAGTTACTGCCGAACCGGCTTTTTTCCAATGTTGCCCCATCGGTACAGCAATCGTTACCGTACCGGTACGTGTACGGTTTCCCCTGCAATTGCTGCCTTTATAAACAATGGTTATTGTTTTAGTAATGGAGGTCGTGTCATAAGTTACCGTGGCGTCGCATACCGGAATTTTAATATCGCCGGCGCCGTAGGTTCTGCCAATGGTACCGGATATAGTTTCATTACCATTCAATGCTGCAATAGCATCGTCGGTCACGGCATTGCTTTCGTTCGAAACCATTGTCAGGTCATCAGAAGAGGTTTGAATGTTTGCTTCTGTTGTGGCACCATCTGTTGTTGAATGGGTGTCATCTTTTTTACATCCCAATAACGCAGCGCTAAAAGAAGCAGCCAAAATGGTTAGCCGGAAGAGATCTTTGATTTTCATAAAGTGTTTTTTAAATTTTTAATTTTTTAATCAGACAAGGTTGCATGAAGAAGGTTTAACTGGTGTTAAAAAAATATCAAAAAAAATTATCCCTTATAAGGATGGGGAAATTTTGAGCTAATGCGCTATAACGAAAAACAAGGGTATTTCATTGCAACCGGGAAAAGTCATATTTTAATGACGAGGACCATTAGCGCAGTAAACAAATAAATAAGTAAGATTTTTATTTTCCCAAACCCTTGTCTCCACGGGTTTACAGACTTATGCCCGCTCCTTCGACAGGCTCAGGAGGACAAGTTCCTTCGACGGGCTCCTTCGACAGGCCCGGAGCACATATCTGTCGAAACGAAGTTCAATTTGAAAACGAGCGCTCTTTGAAAAAGTATGCTATCAATCCACCTTTTTATCAAACGCATCTTTCGCTGCGTCTGCTGCTTTTTCATCTCCGAGGTAGTTCCAATTGATTCCTTTTATATATTTTTTGAAGCTTTCTGTCATGTCTGCCGGAGTTACCTTTTGCACTTTGTCAATAAATTCATCTGACATCTTCCAGTCGCCTAAAATTTCTGCTCTTCCTAACGAAGATGCTAATGCACTCGTACTTTCTTCCTTCATATAGTTGCTGGTGATGTAGAGGTTTTTACTTTCATTAAATTCTTTTTGAGAAAAGCCGTCTTTCTTTAAACGGTCGATTACGTTATCCATCACCTCCACAGAAGCCTTAGGGTCTGTGGTGCTTACGTACATAATGCTATACGGCATTTTGCCGGTAACGGAGTAGGCATAGGGAGCATAAGAAAGATTTCGTTTCGTTCTTATTTCTATAAAAAGATTGTCGCTGAATGTAGCAAAGGCCACTTTGTTGGCCACATAATCGGGGGATGTGAACAGGGGCGAATTCATTACGCCAATAATATAATTGGTAGCCAGTGTTCGCGGTTCAATATGCAGTGAATTGGCAGTGATTTGCGGCACCTGGTATTCCGGCGCTTTATAAGGCCGGGAAGGGATATCGCTAAATACTTTTTTTATTTTTTTCGTAATATCCTCTTTAGATATTTTACCCGCAACTACAATGAAGATTTTGTTTTTATTTAAAAGTGTATTGTAATAAAAATCTTTAGCTTCTGCGGCCGTTATGTTGTCTACAGTAGCTGTATCGCCCTGCGGGTCTGTTTCGTATACAGTACCTTTAAAAGTATTTTCAAGAGACATCTTGTTGATCTTGCTATCGGGATCTGATTCCTGGTTATTTATTTGCGAGATCATCTTTTGTTTTAAAAGACCAAATTCTTTCTCATTGTAAACAGGATTTTTTACGGCTGATGCTAATAAGCTCCATCCTTCGTCGAAGTATTTACTGATGCAGTTTAAGTTGATTACTCCATAGTCATAACCAGACGTCCCATAAATCCTGATACCATATTTATCCGCTTTATCTTTAAACGCATCTTTAGAATAGTCTTTAGTGCCACATTGCGTGGTAGCCGAAAGAGAAAGGCTGGCAAGGCCAGCTTTATCTGCGCTGTAATCGGCTACGCCACCCCGGTAGTAAACACTTACGTTAATAATATCCTTTACGGTTGGCTTCATCAATACAGTGATTCCATTCACCGAAAATTTTTCCGTTTTGCTTTGGGAAGTGGCAGTGTTTAACATGGCCAAACCCGTAACTATAAAGCATATAATATATTTCATACAAAAAGTTTTTATTAATTGTTATCCTTAAAAAATGTAGTTGGTTTCAATTTCTCTTCCATGCCGGGGCTAATGAGCAGCCCGGCTACAAAAGGCTTATTCTTAATATATTTTCTGATATAGTCCTGTATATCCTGTCGCGACACTTTCTTCAAATTATCAATGTAGTTGAAATAATAATCAAGGGTTGCTGAGGCCCACCAAATAGAAAGTGTATGAACATAATCGGATGTTATTTCCTTTGTCCTGATATCACTTATTTCAAGTTGCCTTTTAGCAGTAGCCAATTGTTCATCAGTGAAATAATTGTCGTCATCAAGCATGCTGATTTGTTTCTTCATTTCAGCAATGCATTGCTCTACTTTCGCAGGATTGGGCACAACGCTCATTGATATGGGGCCACCATACTTTTGAGTTAAATAATTAAAGCCCGCCTGGTATGCAAGGCCTGAATCAAGCAGCGCCTTGCTCAGCTTCGATGAATTTTGACTTAAGATGTATGAAAAAACATCTGCTGCATAAGTTGACTTAACATCATGGCGTGTGTCGGGGCCAAACCATATCATCGTGCAATAAGGTATGCGTGCATTTTTAGAAACAGCAATTACATAGTCATCTTTTTGCAGCGGTGCAAATTCAGGAACGGGGTATTTCTTAAACGGATCAAAACCGGATGCTTTCCATCCTCCAAGAATTTGCTCCACCTGTTTAAAAACATCATCATGTTTTACATCTCCGGCCACAGTAAGCAACGAATTATTTGGCCAGTAAAATTTATTTTTTATGGTGTCCATCTTCGCCGGCGTAGCATTAAGAATTACCTCATGATTTCCGATCACATTTTTTCGGCTGTATAGATCTCC
>JAHEZA010000275.1 GCA_023251335.1 Chitinophagaceae bacterium
TGTAATAGAAATTGCATGAATTGTGTCAATATTACCAAGCCACGATGGGAAATCACTCAAATAAATTTCCATTTGGTCGGTCGCATTGATACCGCTGTATCGCAATCCTATTGAAGACCACATGATGAAAAATATGAGCGGAGGTAATAAAAAAAGTATGGCTAATGCTGCGGTAGTTTTCCTTTTAATATGAGATTTAGTTGACATAATCTTATATTTTTTCTCCCTAAAAGTACTTTATAAAATGCACAGCGACAAACAGGTGACGCACCGCGTGCTTCGGGAATTTGCCAATCCAAATCACTCTAAAAAAAATTCCCGACAAATTAAAGATGCTTCCAAAGCCTTGTAGTCTGAAGAACCGTACTGCGTATTTAACTAACAATTTTTTAACAATCAGTTAAATCGGTATCTGGGCGGATAAAATTTCAATCTAAAATATTTTTCCTCAGTGATTTTAAAGTGAAGAAAATAAACATGGCATGATTTTAGGCTTACATACAATATGTTATCAAAAAGTAATAAGAAATCTTTTCGCTAAGATAACAATTGATATTTATTTTTTTAACTATAAAAACCAACAAACATGAACGAGTATACTGATCAGTCAACGACTGAACCTAAGCCTAAAGATTCTAAGAATCTTTTTATAGGCATATTGATCGCAGGAATAATTATCCTCGCGGGATTTTTTATTTTCGATCACAGCAAATCCGGGGAAGCTATCCAGGCTAAACAAACTGAAGTTGCTAAAGTGACTACAGAAAAAAGCGAAATCCAAACAAATTTCGATGCTTCACTTGCACGCCTTGATTCTATGCAAACAGCAAATACATCACTGGACGGAAAATTGACAGCAAGCAAAGACGAGATTGCTAAAATGAAAAAGGAGATACGCAGCATCTTAAATAAGAAAAATGCAACGGCGTCAGAATTAGCAAAAGCACGCAGCATGATTGCCGACTTAAACGGAAAAATCACTGATATGGAAACTCAAGTTGCAATGCTTACACAACAAAACGATAGTCTAAAGCAAAATGTGGTAACACTTACTTCGGAAAAAGCAACATTAAGTCACAACCTTGATTCAACGAATGTTGTCAAAGAAGATCTTGCAAAAAAAGTGGATGTAGCATCTACACTGAACGCTTCTAATATTTCTATTACTCCCGTTAATGTAAAAAACAATGGAAAAGAAAAAGTGTCTTCAGTTGCCAAAAAAGTGGATAAACTGGTAGTAAGTTTCGATGTAAATAATCGCATCATTCAGCCTGGCACTACGGACGTTTATGTAGTAGTAATAGACCCTGAAGGAAAGCCAGTTGCAGCAACTGCCACCGATTCTACAGGAGATACTTTTACCACACGTGAAGACGGCGATAAGGCTTATACAGCAAAATTGCCTGTTGATTTGCAGACATCAAAAACGAAAAATGTGCAATTTGCATTTGCTCCGAAAGATCATTTTCAGCAAGGACAATACAAAATCCAGATTTATCAAAATGGATTTTTGATCGGAGAGTCGATCAGTGACCTGAAAAAAGGTGGCTTGTTTGCAAGTAAATAACAGTAAATAACTTTTGTGGAAGGATATTATAACTTATAATCATCCCTCTGAAGATGACTACCCTGGTATGAAAGCCGGGGTAGTTTTTTTATGGCCGTAGATAGATACATGTTAAGAAGCCCTATGATTCTTTTTTTCGAAACGATCCTTTCAATGGTTTATTTATTTTTCTTAATTTCATTTCTATAAAAAATTACAAATGAAAAAGTTATTTGCTTTTATCTTTCTTCTTGGATCGGTTTCAGTTACTGCGCAAAAGACAGATACACATTTACAAAATGATATTGCCAATTTATTGCAAGGTTTCAATGGTGAAGTAGGCGTTTATGTTTATGACCTATCGAAAAATAAGATCGCTGCGGTAAATGCAGATACTATTTTTCCTACAGCCAGCATGGTAAAAGTTCCGATATTTATCGGGCTAATGCATAAGATACACGATGGTGAATTGACTTACCACCAGAATATGCTTTTTACAGATTCTGTCCGCTATGCTGAAGGTCAGGAAATTCTTGCATCGTTTAAAGATAGTCAAATGATTCCCCTGAATAATTTAGTAATGCTGATGATGAGTATGAGCGATAACGGCGCCAGCCTTTGGCTGCAAGGGCTTTCTGGTGGTGGCGCGCAGATAAATAAATATATGGATAGCCTCGACATGAAATACACTCGTGTAAACAGCCGCACGCCGGGCAGGAAAGAAAATTATAATCAATATGGTTGGGGACAAACAACACCCAGGGAAATGGCTACGCTGATGAAGCTTATTGTAGAAAATAAAATTATTGATAAGCAAATCAGTGAACGAATGCTTCGGATGATGAGCCGCCAGTTTTGGGATGAAGATGCAATTTCTGAAATACCACCCTACATTTTTGTTGCTGACAAAAGCGGCGCGGTTGATCAAACGCGCGATGAAGTGTTGTATGTAAATGGGCCACATCCATATATTTTCTGCATCTGCACCAAAAATAATAAAGACAGCAGTTGGGAACATAATAATGAGGCATGGGTACTTACGCGAAAATTATCTGCACTGTTGTGGAAACATTTTAATCCAAAATCGAAATGGACATCCGGCGAATTTTTAAAATGAACTTTTTAGAAAGAAACATAAAAATTGCGAATGTTTGAACGCCTGCCTAAATAGGTTTATTTGTTCATAGATGGAATTTATTAGTAAAGCAATAAAAACGAAAGATTCCTATTTACCAGATTGAATTCCGGCCAAACAATATCGAAATACACGTAATAATCGTGTTTACAGCATGAGGGATTCTTTCATTGTACCCATGGTAATTATACGATGAATGCCGTAATTCCATTAGGTCAAAAAAGTCGCATAACTGCCCTTGCAACACCTCGCTTCGGGATATACTTTTGTCTCATCAGTTGATTGATACTAAAATAAAAATAACATCAAACCTCTGATAACAACCAAATCCCAATCCAATGAAACCATTCTCTATCCAATGAAAACCAGGCCGCTTGTAACCGGCTCCAGTATGTTTCAAAACTTTAGCCTATGAAAACCCAAATGTGATTTAACCCTGAAAAACCACTGAAACCCCAGGATTAAAACATTGAAAGACTTCCCTTGTAATGAGGGAAGTTTTTTTTGTGCTAAACCTCGTATTGAATTGTTGCCCTATTTTTGCGCGCAAACAAATTTGAAGAATGCAGCGATGACATTCGTGCTAATCTTTCAATTATTTTTAGAAAATTAAAACGGGCCAACATTAAAAAGGAATATAAATGGATTATCGCGGGAGTGGTTTTTGCCTTTTTATGGGCATCGGCTTCTACGGCTACCAAAATTGCTTTAGACACTTCGCAGCCGTTAGTAATCGCACTGGTGAGGTTTGGGGTAGCTGGCATTATCATGCTGATTTTTGCTCATATTTTTAGACGCCAAAGACTGCCACGTGGTGCAGAATGGAAGCAAATATTTATCTACGGTTTGCTCAATATCACTATTTACCTCGGTTGTTACGTTGTGGCTATGCAGCACGTAACTGCTGGCGTAGGTACGTTGGCGGTGGCTACCAATCCCTTGTTCATCAGTTTTATTTCTGTTTTTTTCTTAAAGAAAAAATTAAAACCAAAAATAATTGTTGCTTTACTGTTTGGAACATTGGGCGTAGCAATCGCGTCATGGCCATTGCTTGAAGAAGCTTCTGTTACTTCAGGAGGTTTGCTTTTATTATTGTTCAGTATGTTATCCTACTCCGCAGGCGCTATTTATTTTTCCGCAAAAAAATGGAACGATTTGAGCATCGTAACTATTAACGCCTGGCAAACAACGATTGGAGGTATTTTATTACTTCCGTTTACGGTGGGGATATATAAGAGCAACGAAAATCATTTTGACCTTAAATTCTGGGGAGGCACTTTATGGCTCGCCATTTTCGTTTCTATTTTTGCCATTCTGTTATGGCTGTGGTTACTCAAACGAAATGCAGTGAAAGCAGGGCTATGGCTATTTTTATGTCCCGTGTTTGGTTTTGCGATAGCAGTAATTATATTAAACGACGTGATTAGTTTTTATACGATAACAGGCGTAGCGTTGGTATTGATTGGATTATATATTTCGGAGAGGAATGTGGATGTGAAAGAGTAATATTTTTTGATGAGGCATTTTATAGTAAACAAATAAATAATTAGAATTCGTGTTTAGCGAAACTTTTGAACTCACTTAAATTCCATTCCCAAATTATACATAACAAAGCTCCAGATGTCGGCCACTTCGTCTATCTGTTTGTCGGTCGGTTTTCCTGCACCGTGACCTGCTTTGGTTTCTATGCGTATCAACGTTGGGTTGGTGCCATCATTATCCGCTTGCAAGGTGGCCGCAAATTTAAAACTATGCGCAGGCACTACCCGGTCATCATGATCTGCAGTAGTAACTAATGTAGCCGGATATTTT
>JAHEZA010000276.1 GCA_023251335.1 Chitinophagaceae bacterium
AATTTGTTTGCTTGCTATAAAACAACTTTTGCACTTTCTTTCAGGTCTTACTGATTTGGCTCCCGTAGGTCAGAATCCTCTTCCATAAAATATTGTTGTCAAAAAACTTTTCGTACAGTGGCTGAAAATTGTTTTCCTTTTTCAAGATTGTTCGCCGTAAGTTGTGTTGGGCGAAGATTCACAGTGATGATGGTACCTTCATCCGCTTTAGCCAGGTTTGGAAAATCTTCTACTTCTTCGCTTTTCTGAAGTTTTGCCTTTACCTGGCAATAGCCCTGGGGGCCTGCATCCACATCAACATCGGTAATGGCGGCTTCTATTTTTGCTTTATTTTCTATAATGTTTACCATAATACGTGGTTTTATTTTGCGCTTCCAAATTCGAGCCATTTTACCATCGCCGTAGCAATATCCTGCTCTGTACTTTGTTGATAATAGCTGTATCCCGGCGAAGGATTTACTTCAAAACAGTAATATTCGTCCTTTGCAGTCCTGAAAAGATCAATGCCACATAAAGGTAAATTTAATTTTTCTGAAACCATGAAACATCGTTTTTCAATGACTTTTGGCAATTCAAAAGGAACCAGATTGCATTCTTTATTTTCTCTTCCGGCATAACGGTAGTCTATCACGGAGCTTTCTATTTTAGTGGCGAACAACACATCTCCCACCACATGAACTCTTATATTTTCACCGTTTAATTTTTCCTGGAATTGCGTAGGCAAATATTTTATTCGTTGCAGCGTTTTTAACCGGCTCGTATCCAGCTCTTTTACAATTGATCGGACAGAACTTATGGACTTAAAAATCAACGTCCCGTGTTTTTTTTGAAACTTCGTTACGGAATCGGGATTGGAAGTGACGCAGGTTGGTGGAATCTTAAAACCCGCAGCCGCTATCAATTGCGATTGGTATGGTTTGGAGAGATTACTGATCATATCCCAGGGCCGGTTTAATATTCTGCATCTGGCTATTTCGGTCCAGTCTAACAATTGTTTATGGATGACGATTGATTTATTGGCCGCACTTTCTCCAATATAATTAAACACTTTGTTACGCATTTCGGGTAAAAAATAATTATCCATCATGCGCAGGTAGATACCTGCCAGCTTTTTCAAGTCGTATTCCTTTCCGTCCATTTTCAGGATACCTGAAAATTTATTTTGCTGATATTTTATAGAAAGATCATACAGATGAACATTCCGCTGGTTGAACATCAGGTACGGAATTCCTGCTCTCTCGGCTGCCTCTGTAACCAATGCTACGGGAGGCTCGGATGGTATTCCGGTAATGAGAATCATTATACTTCTTTTGCTTTTTGTAATAGTAATTCAGCCAGGCTATCAACAGCCTCTGCCGGGGCATACAAGGGGAAAGTATTGATATTACTGACTTTGATGCCTTCCTTTGTTTTCGCAAGATCCACTTCCAGCAGTATTTTATTGAGATTAGAAGATAATTTCTTCAACGCTTTTTCTTCGGGAATGGCATTAGCATTTGTAACCCGACCGCCCACAGTCCAAATTCTTTTTATTTCGGTGGAAGGCTCTATCAATAGGGCAGGCTGATTTTGCCATATCAGATAAGGCGCTTTTTTCCGGAACGCGGCCGTTTCTTTTTTCTGGCAGGCAAAAGAAACAAGATGCTTAGACGTTTTCCATCTTGGTGAACTGGTGAAATGGTAATCGAGGACTTTTAATCCCGCGTTAATTGCATGCTGTTGCAGATATAGAAGATTCTCGCTCTCCATCCCAAGGTCGTGGGTATTGATGGGGTTAATCAACGCTTTATTAATACTGTTCAAAAAACTATAAAAAAGGGCGGACATCTCATTTTGCGCATAGTAGCGATCTGTTTCATTTACAAAATGGGCCATAGAAAAGAAGCGAATCCGGTTCCATACAGCTTCTAACTTATCAGAGTGGATTACTTTTCCGTTTTGCAAAATAATTTCCGTGGTAGTTTTTCCTTTTGAATTGATTTCGTGTATCCATGAACGTGCATACATCAACTCTTCCGCTACAATAAGAGTTACGGGTTTGTTTTTCTTTATTAATTGCTGATATAAAGCCTGTGCGACAGCGTCATGCTCATTGCATAATATTAATATTTCCATTTCAGGGCAAGATATTAGTAACAAGGTATTCAGCCGTCACGCTGAATACCTTGTTCAATTAAAATTTCTGTTTACACATCTTCTTCTTCCTGCTGATCTTCACCTGATAGCGCACCTTCCGAAAGATCCGGCCTTAGGGCTTGTTCAATAAATGGCTGTATTTGGCCAACAATTGCTTCGATTTGTGAAAGTCTTGCTTCTAAAGAACCGGGAGCATTTTCCGAACCCGCCATTCTTCCAAATCCTAAACCGCCGCCTTCACCTAACTTGCCGTCAGCAAATTTGCCGTCAGCAAATTTTCCATCGCTGAGTTTATTTTCTACCAATTGTTTATCATGCGCCGTGGCTTTCTCAGTAATAAAAGATTTTTCAATTTCCTTAATTTCGAGTTTTTCTCTTTTGAACTCTTTCCTGAATTCTTTTTCTTTAATGAGCTCTTTACGGATGTTCACCTTCAGAATTTTGCATTTTACGGCTAAGTCAGCATGCATAATGGCCGCCGGTGCAGAGATATTATTGACCTGCACACACGTGCTTGAACCTGCATAAGATTTGGAGTTGGGATTGGAAGTATTATTAAAATTATTGTTGTTCGATGATCCCGGATAACTATCGCCTGCATCGCCACGGTTATTGTTATTCTCCAGGTCTTTTTTCCCATCAGCCTGCATCAACGCTACTTTATAATGTGATTCATTAGTATTGTTTGCTGTAGCGTCATCAATATGCCACACGAGTAAGCCGCTGTTAGGCAGATTTTTATCAAAAAGAATCTTCTGCCTGTTTTCTACCAGGAAATATTCTGACGCCGGGGCGCCATCTTTCCAAAGCTTAAATACTTTATATCCTGATTTCACGTCTTCAATCGCCACATTATTTTGATTGGTTGTTTGGTTTACGGTGGTAACCCAGTTTTGCTGGCATTTGCACCAGGCGCTTGGGTGGGCCGGAGTAAGGCCGCCATTGTTCCAGCTTCCGGAGGCCATCAGGCACCAGTTGCCAATACCTTCACTGCTATTGTCGGTATCATACAGATCGGGGAATCCGAATAACAAATGTCCTAATTCATGCGCACAAACACCCAGGCGACAATCTTCGGGAACGGTTAAGTAACCATATATTTTAGTAGAGCCATCGGCGGTATAGGCGCCTCCATCCAGCACCCATTTGTGCGACCAGATATCGCCCGTGCTACCCGTAACTTCTGCTCCGGAGCCCGCATGAATTACAATAAAGGCATCTACAAAGCCATCGGCGTCATTATCATAATTGGCAAAATTAACCGCGGGATTTGAAGCCACTGCGGCATCTTTGGCCATGGTTCTGGCGTTTGGCAATACAGAACCCATACCAGAAGCGCCATGCGCGTATTGAGCGTAAGTTTTAGGCATTCGGTACGGGCCTACTACCTGTCCCTGGATGTCAATAGTACCATGAGTTACTTCGCGGTAATATTCTCTTACGCTCCCAGTGGCTATAGTACCCAGTGAGAAGAAAAGATCTTCGTAATGAGATTTAGCTGTAGCCATTACTTTGTCGCTGAAATCTACCAATATTACGACTACCCGTACAGTACCCGAAAGCGGTGCACGATTAGCAGCCGCGCTCCTGGCCATATCTGCCCCGGTACCCACAGGAAACATCGTACCCGGATATATTAATCCATCGTTGAGGCCCACCGGTTTATATTCGCTGCCAGCTTTTATTTTGTTAGATAATATACTTCCTTCAAGCTGTTTTTTTAATTTTTGGATTTCTTTATTCAGCTTTACTTTTAGTTCCGGGCTGGGCGCTATCATGCAGCGGTGACCATCATAAGTTTGGCCGGCGGCTTCTTTGATTGCTTCAAAACTTTCAAGCAAATTGGGGGTTTGTTTCTTTTTCATGCTTTAAAAATATTTTATTGTTTTAAATGGAAGAAAACGATTGGTTGAGAATTGATTTTAGACAGGAGATTGCAACTGTTGTTCTGAGAAATTAATTCGCAGGAAACATAAATTCTATACTTGTTCTTTTTTCTTGGGGTAATGAGGATTATAAAAATAGATTTTTGTAGCCTAACATTTTAATGACAATGAGTGAATGGTATTATTTATTTATTAGTTGGTTGTTACAAGACAATAAACATTGATGGTGCCGGCAAAGAATACACCGAATAAATAAAACTGAGATAGTTGCAGAAGTAAATAGAAAAATGAGAAAAATATTTGTTTGCTGTTGAAAATAATTCTTTACATCCTGGCCTGTGTCTGTCGGCTTATTCTGTAAATAATACAATTAGTTAGTGAGACACAAATCGGAAAACAGCATCATTGTCGTGATGATAATTAATACCTTACCCCGCCTTAAATCCTTCTTTCAAACTAACTGT
>JAHEZA010000277.1 GCA_023251335.1 Chitinophagaceae bacterium
AGATAGCCTGGGCAAAACATTATATGTCTCAAACGGTATGGATAATGCAATTGCTGTAATTAAGTTAGGAGAAAAATCTTCTAAAACAGGCAGTGGGAATTCAATAATTCATGGGTTTATTCCAACCGAAGCGTATCCCGCGGGCTTGGTATTGAATGAAAATATGCTGTATGTTGCTAACCTGGAAGGAGAAGGCCCCAGGATACCATTCAATAATAATTTTAACAGCCATCGCCAGGAAGCTACGATATCAATCATTCAATTGCCGGACTCTTCTCTTTTGAATTCTTATACCAAAAGGGTGGAGTCGGCAAACTTAATTTTTCGCACAAAAATTTCTACCCTGTTGCCAAGAGAAGGAATTGCTGCAAAGCCGGTTCCCCAGCGGATTGGCGAGCCTTCTGTTTTTAAACATGTTATTTATATCATCAAAGAAAACAGAACGTATGATCAGATTTTAGGCGACATGAAAGAAGGGGATGGCATGGATTCACTATGTGTTTATGGAAAAGATGTAACGCCCAATCAGCATAAGCTGGCAAAAGAATACTTGCTGCTGGATAATTATTATGCCTCAGGAAAGTCTTCTGCCGAAGGGCATTCATGGACAGATGCGGCAATTGTTACCGACTATATTGAAAAAAATGTGCGTGCCTGGTTTCGTAGTTACCCTCATGTTTTAGAGGATGCCCTTGTTTACAACAAAAAAGGGTTTATCTGGAACAATGCTTTAGATCATGGAAAGACAGTAAAAATTTATGGCGAAGCATGTGCTCCTCAGTTTGATCGGAGTTTAGATTGGACAAAAATATACCAGTCTTATCTCGACGGAAAAAAAATAGAATTTACCAATACTACTACTATATCAAGGGTTCGTCCTATTATGTCCCCTGATTATCCATGTTATGACAGCCACAAATTTACAGACCAGATTCGTGCAGATGTATTTATAAAAGATTTACATGAAGCTGAAAAAAAACCAGGAGATCAATTACCAAATTTAATGATACTGGCACTTCCGGATGATCATACTTCCGGTATGGCCGAAGGTTTTCCAACGCCGCGTGCAATGATCGCGGACAACGACCTGGCACTGGGAAGAATCATTGAAGCGCTTACCAGGAGCCGCTTTTGGGACTCAACGGTTGTATTTGTTACCGAAGATGATTCTCAAGGTGGCTGGGATCATGTTTCTGCATACCGCACTACGGGTTTTGTGATGAGCCCTTATTCATATTTACAGAAAACGGTACATACTAACTATAATCAGACTTGCATCGTTCGCACGATTGAACAGATATTAGGATTGCCTCCAATGAATGTAATTGATGCTACGGCTTTACCCATGTTTGATTGCTTTAATGAAACCGCGGCCAAAAAGAAATATTCTTTTGAAAAAAATAATATTCCATTAGATGAGATGAATAAAACTGCTGCGTCTTTGTCGGGTAAGGCAAAGAAGTTTGCTTTGCAATCATCGTTGCCTGAGTTTGATCATATTGATGGCGGAAACGATGATCTTCTAAACCGGATACTTTGGTTTGCAGCAAAAGAAAATACGCCCTACCCGAAACAAATGACTTTATCAAAAAAAGATCAAAAGGATGATGATGATTAAAAACAGAAATTGTCCATATTTGTTTGTTTACTACCGGCTTTTAAAAATAATTCCATAGCTATACAAACAAGAAATAATAATAGCGTATTTAGAATTCGTTAATGATTAAATACGTTTTAAAATTAAATTTTATGAGCAAACTGAGAGTTACAATCGGGCATTTTATTATCGTTATTTTTTTTATTTGTATTTCTTGCTATTCTTCTGTTTCTATTGCACAGCAGAAAACTATTTTTGGCTCCAGAACTGTAGGCATACAACCAAAAGGAAGTATCCTGGTTCCGTCAAACCAACTCTTGCAACCAGCAGGATTCCAGGTGTATCTTCCAGGCAGGCCCGTTGACCTGGCACTTTCTCCTGACGGGAAATTGCTTTTCGTCAAGAATATATACTCATTGGATCTTATTAAACTAAGTGACAGAACGATTTTGCAATCGTTGCCTTACCCATACAGTGGATCGTCTCCAACCGGAATATGTACTACCGCCGATGGACATAGTGTATTTGTAACAGATGGTACCAACCACATTAATATCGCATCATTGGATAAAATGAATATAATGCATTGGGAACATTCCATAACATTGCCTGCACCTGTCATCGGAGATGATCCATATCCGGGCGGGCTTGCCTTTGGTGATTCAGAAGATAAATTATATGTAACACTAAGCAGGAGCAATTCATTGGCTGTAGTCAATTTAAAAGACACGAATGATATTGTTCAGATCCCGGTAGGAATCGCTCCTTATGATATAATCATCGCTTCCGCTCATAAAGCGTATGTAACCAACCTGGGTGGCAGAAGGCCGGGTGAAGGAGAAGTAACCTACAATACTTCGGGCTCACAGGTATTGGTTGATTCGGTGACCGGTATTGCCAATCATGGTTCAGTTTCTGTTATAGACCTCGACCGGAACATACAGGAAAAATCGATTGCCGTTGGTTTACTCCCTACCGGAATGGCATTAAGCCCCAGCCATGACAAATTATATGTTTCCTGTGCTAATAGTGATATTGTCGCGGTAATTGATACAAAGACAGATGAGGTGATAGATACCATTTCAGTGCATGCACAAAAAGATATTCCTTTTGGCAGTTCACCCAATGACCTCACTATCTCACCAGACGGCCGATACCTGTACATTGCCAACGGCACTGAAAATGCGATATGCGTTATTCAAACAGATGCCCCCCACCAGGTAACCGGCTATATACCTACTGGCTGGTATCCTGGTTCAGTGATAACAAACAAAGGCGGGGACTTTTTGTATGTCGCCAATGTAAAAGGAGTTGGCTCTCTTAACCAAAGAACCGACAGGCGCGGGCATAATAGTCATGATGCGCTGGGTACTATTTCCATTATTCCTGTACCCGGCAAACAAGATCTCCAAAATATGACAAGGACCGTACATGAAAATAATTCTTTTGTACAAATGCTGGCGAAGATGCACCCTACAGAAAAGAGCCGGAAAAAAGTTCCCGTTCCGTGGTTACCCAGCCAAACGTCGTATTTCAAACATGTAGTTTATATTATAAAGGAGAACCGCACTTACGACCAGGTATTGGGTGATATGCCCCAGGGAAATGGAGATACCAGCCTCGTAGAATTTGGCCAGGAAGTTACTCCCAATCATCACCGGTTAGCCGAGAACTTTATACTGATGGATAATTTTAATTGTAGCGGTATCTTAAGCGCTACCGGCCATCAATGGACTGATGAAGCGTACGTTACCGATTATCTTGAAAAATCATACCCGGACTTTACCCGCAGTTACCCTTATGACGGTGATGATGCATTAGCCTATGCCAGTTCCGGATTCATCTGGGATAATGTTATGAGGCATGGATTAACGTTCCGCGATTACGGCGAATTTGTAAAAACCACAGTAGCGCCGAAAAGTTCGGAATGGATGGACATCTATAATGATTTACAAAATGGCACGCATAATGTAAGCATCAGCGCTATCGGTTCTATAGAACAACTGACTCCTTATGTATGCCCTACTTACCCCGCGTTTACACTCAGGATACCCGACCAATACCGGGCTTCAGAATTCATCAAAGAGTTGAAAGGATATGAACAAAATAATAATTTCCCCAATTTTATTATTATGGAGCTTCCAAACGATCATACTTCTGGCACCAGGCCGGGTATGCCGGCTCCTAAATCTGCAGTAGCTGATAATGACCTTGCGCTTGGCCGGATCATAGAAGCAATTACTCACAGCAAATTCTGGAAGGAAACCTGCATTTTTGTAACAGAAGATGATCCGCAGGCAGGGCTTGATCATGTAGATGGCCACCGGACGGTAGGGTTCGTTATAAGCCCCTATACGAAACGTGGAACGGTTACCTCCACTTATTATTCACAGATAAATATGGTTCGCACTATTGAAAACATTCTCGGCTTACCACCCATGAACCAGCTTGATCTGACAGCCGACCCGATGCTTGATTGCTTTACCAACAAACCTGATTATACTCCTTACAAATCGGTTAAAAATAATATCCCACTTGATCAGTTAAACCTTGCTCTCGATAAGTTGAACGGGAAAGAATTGTACTGGGCAAAAAAGTCGCTTGAGCAGGATCTTGATGAGGAGGATCTTATTGACGACGATATTTTTAACCGGATTATCTGGCATGCGGTTAAAGGATATGACAGGCCTTATCCGGACGTGACAAACAGGTAATTTTATATAAAGTTTCTCCTTCGTCAGCAGATTTTTGAATTTACAACCACATGAAGAAATTAATTTTATTCCTTGTCATTTCAACTATCTATTGCAACGCGTTTGCTCAATCTCCCGGTGGCAAGGATACCATTTCCATTATACCCCAACCGGTTTCCGTCTCTTTACAA
>JAHEZA010000278.1 GCA_023251335.1 Chitinophagaceae bacterium
AGCACGTTACTGGCCCAGGCTTTTGTAAAAGACGGTAACAAATCCGTAGCGGATTATTTAAAAAGCGTAGATCCGGATTTGAAAATAGTAGCGTTTAAGCGGGTAGCATTAGGCTGATATTCCTAGCTGATTTTTTTTGAAAAGTCGCGTGATCGCGGCTTTTTTCGTATTAATCCAACATCATCTGACCTTGCTTGCGTTGTTCGGTTGTTATCTGAACGGAGTTATTTACGAAAGCGTCATCGCTTGCTTCGGTTCTTTATCAACTCTTTAGTTTTTTATGCCAATACTTTTCATGGAGTTACTAAAGTCGCAGACCTCACTTCTGTGCCGACTATATGCGTGAGTCCATCACGGCGTTTTATATGGGCCTCCTCCAAAACATACACCTCGCCAAAACTCATATCGTCCATGAAGATCAGTGCTGCGTTGCAAATCTGAATAAATTTGTACCTACTCATTGACTTTAATGACCCACACATGATTGGAGAGAGATTCTAAATTTTCAGGCACGGAAATTTCAATACCGTCATTCGTTTGCTTCCATTTTAATTTATTTTTCGACCCGATCATTTGCAACTTGCTTTTCTTACCTAGTGTTATATCTTTTAATACAATGTTATTATCGGGGAATTGCATCAAAAATATGAATTTTGTTTTGCCATCTTTGGTTTGTGTATACCTGATATTATCTCCTTCTCCAAAAACTTTGTACATCCTTGTGCCATAAATGGCTTCTCCGTTTTGTTTTATCCAAACTCCAATTTCTTTCAATCGGCTGTATGCTATTGGGTCCCATTCACCATCAGGACCGGGACCGATGTTTAGCAAATAATTTCCTCCCTTACTTACAATGTCGACCAATTTTTTTATCAGTTCGTCAGTTGGTTTATAAATGTCGCCCTTTACATAACTCCAGCTATTACCCATTGTCATGCAGGTTTCCCAGGGATAAGGCAGCCCTGTATCCGGAATGTGCTGTTCGGGTGTAAGATAGTTTTGCTGCGGGCCGGGTACTGCCCTGTCCACCACAATCAGACCAGGTTGTTTAGCTCTTGCTTCTTTTGCGAGCATAGGCATGTTGATATCCTGGCTCTGCGAATTAAATTCTGAAAGTCCGTCCTTTTGGTTTTGAAAAAATTCTTGTTTTATTTCTTCATCTGTTTTCTTGCGGACCCAACCGCCATCCAGCCAGAGGATATCTATTTTCCCATAATCCGTCATCAGTTCATTAATTTGATTGTGAGTGTAGTCAACAAATTTTTGCCATTGTTCAGGATGCTTGGCGATCGAATAATTGACATTCCTGTCCAGCGGAGGAAATTGTTTCCACCAATAATAATCACTATGCCAATCGGGCTTTGAAAAATAGGCGCCTATCCAAAAGTTATCTTTTCTAAAGGCGTCAAAAATTTCTTTAGTAACATTACTGCGCGGGTCAGTAGAAAAAGGACAATCTTTATCAGTGATTTTATAATCCGTGTATTTGCTATCGAACATGCAAAAACCGTCGTGGTGCTTGGTAGTAAAAATTACATATTTCATTCCTGCGTCTTTGGCCGCCTTTGCCCATTCTCCTGGATTAAATTTTGCTGGATTAAATGTCTTCTTAAGATCTTGATAATTCTGCAGGTATTTAAAATAATCTTCACCACCATTTTTTAAACGGGCTCCGGTAGCCCAGCCTACATCTTCGGGGCAGATGCTCCAACTTTCAACAATGCTTTGCTGGCTGTAAGGACCCCAATGCATCAGCAGGCCAAATTTCAGGTCCTGCCATTGTTCCAGTTTTTTTTGAACCAAGGTATCGGGATCAGGATAATATTTTTGCTCCTGTCCAAATACATTTGCATTACTGAAAAAAGCAATAGCAATTACCAGTGACAATGTCTTAAAAAAATGTTTTCTTAATGTCATGCTTTTAATTTTATATTTTTTATTTCTTTTTTTGGTGCAGAATAGAAATATGAAAAAAATGTTTGTTTACTGATTTCAAAAATACGCGTTGTTGATCAGAAATTTTGTGATTGCACTGTTGTGGTATCCGTATAAAAAAATAACGGTGCCTAAAAAGTTATAGAGTTTATTTCGGGATGCAATTACCTAAATCATATTTTCGTGCCTGGCGAACATTGAAAGATGGTTTAGAGAAAAAATACAATTAAAAATCAATGTCGTGAAATCTTTAATTGCGGCAAGATATAGCAGACAGTAAAAAAACAAATAAGAAAGATTTTTATTTCGGTGCATAAAAAAACCTCATGAAAAACACGTTTATCATGAGGTAAAAATTTATTCTTAAAATTCCTTTCTTATATTTTCCCATCTGCTATCAACTTCGCAGCCACGAGCCTTCTGGCATCTTTACTATTAAAAGGTGCTGTTTTTGTAAAACGTTTTAAACCGAGTAACATCATTTTTTGTTCGTCGCCTTCGGCAAAAGAATTGATGGCTTCTTTACCCGCTTTTGCCAATGTATCTACTGCATCATTCAGGTAAACATGAAGCATTGCCAATTGCACTTTATTATTTTCTTCTCCCGTTCTTTCTACCGCTTTCATCACACGAAGCAACATGCTTTCCGAAACAAAAGTTTTGATGGCCATGTCGGCAATATTCATGATGATTTCCTGTTCTTTGCTCAAAGTGGTCATTAGTTTTTGCACTGCTGCACCCGCTACCATCAATATGCTTTTCTTCATATTAGCGATGGTTTTTAATTCGGTCGCAAATGGCTTGTCGTCTCCATCGCCGAATTCTGGAATACTCATTAATTCTTTTTGCACAGCCATTGCAGGCCCCATCAAATCCAATTGTCCTTTCATCGCGCGTTTCAACATCATGTCAACAGAAAGGAGGCGATTGATTTCATTGGTCCCTTCAAAAATCCTGTTGATACGGCTATCCCTATACGCACGGCTGATACTGTATTCATCACTGAAACCATTGCCACCGTGTATCTGCACGCCTTCATCCACCACATAATCCAAAACTTCACTGCCATGCACTTTTAATATAGCACACTCAATAGCAAATTCTTCTGCCGCACCAAGAAGCGCTTCATTAAAGGGCTTGCCGGCAGATAGTAATTCGTGTTCTTTCTCATCAATCCATTTTGCGGTGCGATATAGCGCACTTTCATCCGCATAAATTCTGATGGCCATTTCCGCCAACTTATATTTTATAGCGCCGAATTTTGCAATGGGCATTTGAAACTGTTCCCGCGTTTTTGCATATTCAATGGAATCGATCAAAGCCATTTTGGAACCGCCCATAGCGGCCGCGTCTAATTTTAATCTGCCGATATTTAAAATATTAAATGCGATGATATGGCCTCGCCCGATTTCACCCAATACATTTTCCACAGGTACTTTACAGTCCTGGAAATATAATTGAACAGTAGAAGAGCCTTTGATTCCCATCTTATGCTCCTCATGCCCCTGCGTAAATCCCGGCATTGTTTTCTCGACGATAAAGGCAGTAAACTTTTCACCGTCAATTTTTGCAAATACGGTAAATACATCTGCAAAGCCTCCATTCGTGATCCAGCATTTTTGTCCGTTGAGTAAATAATATTTTCCGTCAGCAGAAAGGGTTGCTGTTGTTTTAGCGCCTAACGCATCGCTGCCGCTTCCGGGTTCCGTCAATCCATAAGAACCTTTCCATTCACCCGTGGCAAGCTTTGGAATATATTTTTTCTTTTGCTCCCCTGTACCAAAATATAAAATAGGAAGCGTACCGATTCCTGAATGAGCGCTCACTGCTACGCTAAAAGAATTGCCGCCTCCCAACGCTTCACTCACTAATGTAGACGTTACAAAATCCTTTCCCATGCCACCTAAATCTTCTGGTACAGAAACGCTCAGAAGGCCCTGTTCGCCTGCTTTGTCCATCAAAGAAGGCATTAGTCCCGGTTCGGCCTTGTCAATTCGGTCCATCACCGGAATTACTTCGGTTTTCAAAAACTGAAGGCACATATCACGTATCATGATTTGCTCTTCGGTAAAATCTTCGGGAGTAAAAATATCATTGGCATTTCCGGGTTTTATCAACCACTCGCCGCCTTTTAATGTTGGGGTTGCTATTGTTGTTTCCATGATTTTTATATTTTAATGATTTTTATTTTTTATCGTGCCAGGTTATCATATACCATTTGCAAAACTTCTTTCGCAATTTCTATTTGGCCGTTGGTAACTCCCTCAAGCGCTTCATTTAACGTTCGGTTAGCCACTTCCATTGTTTTTTCTTCAAGGATTTTGCCCTCTCTGGTAAGAAAAATAAGATTACTTCTCCGGTCATTTTTAGAAGCCACTCTTTTTACCAATTTCGATTTTTCTAAATTATCCACCAACCTTGTGATGCTTGGTTTATCACGAAACGTAGCCTCACACAACTGTTGCTGGCTTTGGCCTTCTTCTTTCCACAAATGATACAATACACTCCACTGCTCAATTGTAATATCTATCCCCGATTCTT
>JAHEZA010000279.1 GCA_023251335.1 Chitinophagaceae bacterium
AATTTTAAGTTGCGATATTTGTTGATATCGTCCAATAAAGTACTTTGAGACGGCCATAGCAATTCTAATCGTGTTTTCAAAAACTCATCTTTCCAGACGGTAGCTTCCAGGCTGTCCCATGTCAACACAAACAAAGTAGCCCCTTTAGAATCCGGGTCGTTGCTGTGGTTCCAGTTTTTAAGAATGTCAAAATACGTTTTCTCCCCGGGAGAAAGTTTTTCAGCCTGCATATTATTTACCAAAGCAGGTAGCGCCATCTCTCCGAAAATATTATAATTACTCGTTTGCAGTTTCATCATATCCTCGGGCGTAATATCATTCATCGCTTCCAGCCGTTTATTGATTTCAAGCCCACGGTGTGGTGGATAACTCCCACCAAGATAGTACGGATAGGTTGTGTCTGCCGGCAATTGATTGGCACTGCTCACAAAGCCTCTCGGCGGATTCACCAAATGTGGATTTTCCTTTTGGGGTATGATGCCCTGCCAAAAATAACTGCTGTCTTCACCGGGCATAATGAAATCACCCTGGCGATACCATTTCGCAGGAAACGCACCCTGGTCCCAGATAGCTATGTCACCATTTTTGCAGGCGAAGATGCAGTTTTGCCCTGGCGTCTGCAGGTATTTGATCGCTTCCAGATAATCATCATAATTGACTGATTTGTTCAACAGGGTAAACATTTTCAATTCATTACTTGAGTCATGTGCTTTCCACCTTACTGCATAATTTTTATCATTTGTATTGCGGCCGCCACTGTAAGTTTTGTCATACATCACCGGGCCGATATTCGTGTATGCAACAGTGTCAACATAGTCAGGCTGCCCTTTTATTTTAATGTCTTCAATCCGGAACGTGGCGGGATGCCACGCACTATCGAACCAATATTCCCGGCGACTGTCGTCTTTAAATTTTACAGTATAATAATCCCTCACATCACGCATCGCATTTGTGAAACCAAAGGCACAATTATCATTGAAACCAATTATAACCGACGGAGCGCCCGGAAACGTGGCTCCATACACGTTGTACTCCGGAGTTGAGATCTGCATTTCGTACCAGATAGAAGGCAAGTTCAATCCGAGGTGGGGATCGTTACACAAAATCGGGTAGCCACTTTTTGTTTTACCACCACTTACCGCCCAGTTATTACTTCCATTGTCGGGGTCCGGCTTTTCTTCATTGATAATAGTTGAATCTTTGCGATCATAATAAAGCGAATCCGCTGTTGCCGGAATTTTCAACTTGATTCCTGCCGTGTCGAACACGGTTCCTTTTGGAACAATAGGATCAAGAGAATCCATAACGATTGGATAAATTTTATCGAAATCAGCAGATGAAAAAATTGATTTAGCATTGGTCATTTCAAAATCCTTTTCATAGCCGGCCAGTTCCAGGGCCATATATTTCAAAAAAAGCGCTGATTTTAAATTCGTCCATTTTTCAGGCTGATAGCCCATCAATTTATATTCAACCGGAAGCGAACTCTCGTCCAGGCTTTCGATATACGCATTCACACCCGCGGTATAATTATCGCATTCCGCATGCGTTACCGGATCATTCTCGATTTCTTTCAGCGAATTTTCTGCGCCATAAACCATTCCCAATCTTCTTTGATTGCGGTCATAATCCAGCGCCAATTCCCCTACTACTTCACTCAATCTCCCCGCAGCGGCACGGGTTTGAAATTCCATTTGCCATAAACGAAATTTTGCATGCAAATATCCCTGCACAAAATAGGCATCGTTATCATTGTCGGCAAAAACATGCGGTACCAGCCTTTCATCAAAGTAAACTTTTACGGTACCCTTGAGCTGCGGAAAAGAAAGATGAGCAGAATAATCTTCATCCAGTGGTTCGGCATTTTGCCAGAGGCCCTGTTGTGGACTTAGCAATTTTCCCAAAGGCGCTTTTAATACCAGCGTAGAATTAAGCACTACAATTAACATGACGGTAATAAGTCCATACATCCCGAAAAGAAATAATTTCATGTGCTGATTTTAACGATGTAAAATAACAAAAAGAACATAAGAAATAAAAAGGAGATTTTTTGGAAGGCCGCGAATAAAAAGAGCCTGACAAATTTTTTACTCACACTTCACAGTAAACGAAGAAATAAGTTGAATTCTTTATCGATCCTTTTTCAAACCTTGCTAAACCAGCCTTCTGCAGGCTCGGGCCGACATTAGTTTAAGACTTTAAACCTTATGCTTTCTAATCACGTACCCGTCGAAGCGTGTTGAGAGATCGAAGGGAAAACATTATACACTTTATGCCCTAAATATTTCTCAAACATCTCAATGGATTTCGTATCGGTCAGCACGTTCAAATGATTAAAATGATGAAGGTCGGTACCCACAAAATCAGCGAGGTTATTTTCAAGAATATATTTCGCAGCTTTAGCCACATATTTTCCGTAATAGCCTGTGAGAGAAAGAAGATTTACCTGCAATAAAAAACCCAGTTCTTTAAGCCGGCTGTAGGCCTCATAATTGTTGTGATAATAAGGATAGCGCTCAGGATGCGCCATTAAGGGCTGATAATTGTTGATGTTGATTTCAAAAGAAATATCTTCCAACCGGGAAGGAGGTGTGGCATAAGAAAGTTCAGTAAGAATATAATTACCGCTAAGTTTCATCAACGGTTCCTTATTTCGGATCAGTTCCATAAAATGATCATCAAGCATGTATTCCGCCGCCGCGCTTATTTCCACATCCAACCCATTTTGATAAACCGCTTTCTTTAATTTGCCAAGCGCATCGTTTATCGTTTGCGGTGTATTGTGATACAGATCACCGATAATGTGAGGCGTACAAATAAATTTGCTGATACCTGCATCATGTAGTGAATTTAATAGCTGGAGGGAAGTTTCTATATCCGGCGAGCCGTCGTCAATGCCGGGCAAAATATGAGAATGTATATCCTGCGAAAGCCATGAAAATCCCGGGTAGGCAGGCACAATTTTTTTTCGTGAAAAAATGCTCATCGCACAAATCTAAGTATTTATCAATCGGCGGGGAAAAAGGTGACGGGAAGTCTGAAGAAATTTTCCTCACCGTTAACAATTGAATATTGTTTGGCATGCACGCTTTTGTATTGAGGAATTTTTTGCAACGGTTTCAATATTGAGACGATGAAAGAAAATGGGATATGATTCTTTTTCATAGCAAGATAATCGCGGCGATTGGCACGAAACCTGCTTTTAATAGTGACATTGCTCAGCCCGCCACTGCGCATTTTCACCAGCATGGTATCAAGATAACAGGAACTTACTTTATGCAGGAATAAATAGCGCGCCATAAATTCATAATCAGCGGCAGTATAATAATGGTTTTCGTATAAACCGAACTGCTGAATCAAATCGCGGCGGATATAGAAGGTAGGATGAGCAGGCATCCAGCCATACCTGAAACGCGATCGTTTAAAAGACGCCCCCTTCCAGTAGCGAATTATTTTTTGAGTGTTGTTAGGATCTACATACACAAGATCGCCGTATATAGAATCTACAGGATTATTTTCAAAACAATCCACAATACTTCTCACAGAATCCGCGGAAGCAAACATATCATCGCTATTCAAAATGCCGATTATATCGCCGGTAGCCATTTGAATCCCTTTATTAATGGCGTCGTACATACCGCGATCGGTCTCTGATATCCAGGAGGAAATATGTTTTGAATTGTTGCGAATGATCTGTAAAGTACCATCGGTAGATTTCCCATCGACAATGATGTATTCAATGTTCTTGTAATTTTGCCGCCATACCGATTCAATGCAATCTGAAAGGTACTTTTCAGAATTCATTGTGACTGTGATGATGGAAACTTTCATTCGTTAGTAAAGGTGTAAAATAAGGTTTGAAACCCGTTGTGTAATCCAATTTTCTAAAACCAATGATTAAAGATAATAGTTTTTTGCAAAAAACCTAATGGATTAGAAAATTTATCAGTATTCATCGTAATTAGACGCCGGTTATTGTCTGACCACAATGATGTTTTCCATAACGAGCATATCCATGTCCGTTCTTAAAAAACAATCTAGTGCATCCTGGGGAGAATTCACAATCGGTTCATTCTCATTAAACGAGGTGTTTAATAAAACCGGAATGCCTGTTTTCTCATAAAATGCTTTAATCAGTTGATAGTAGCGTGGCGAAATATTTTTGTCCACAGTTTGCAATCTGCCACTCCCATCCACATGCGTGACCGCCGGTATCAGATCTCTTTTTGAGTTTTTTATGGAAAAAACCTTTTCCATAAAAGGCACTTCATCACTTTGGTCAAAATATGCTGATACGTATTCTTTCAAAATGGAAGGTGCAAAGGGACGAAAATTTTCTCTTCGTTTTATTTTGGTATTCAGGATTTGTTTCGCGTCTGCTCTTCGCGGATCCGCAATGATGGAACGTGCCCCTAAGGCCCGCGGACCAAATTCCGCACGACCACTAAACCATCCAATCACGCCACCATCAATCA
>JAHEZA010000280.1 GCA_023251335.1 Chitinophagaceae bacterium
ATCCAAATTTAGGCGCCGCATAATAAATCAAAGGATTTATCGCACTTCGGACCGAAGCGAGATCAAAATCTTTCATCACACCTACGATTGGTTTTTGAGAATTATTAAAGCCTAAAAAATGCCCTACGGCGTCTGCAGGATTTTGAAATCCAAGCTGGCGGGCAAGGGTTTCATTTATTAAAAATTCAGTAGCCGAATCTGAAGGCATGATATTTCTTCCTGCAACTAATTTAATATTATAAACACTTAAAAATGCTGTATCTCCATCTCTTGAATCTACTTGTAATTTAACGTCTTTACCTTTTTCTTTATAAGACACTTCTGTGCTCATCCGTCCATTAAAAGCAGGTGATTGATTGCCTAAACTTACTTCCTGTATTTCAGGGATTTTAGCCAACTCATCTTTCAACACAAATTTTCTATTATCAGGTTTAAAAAAATCGAAAGGCACATAAAAATTAATGATGGCATCTTTTCTAAAACCCATATCTTTTTGCATGGAATAATGAATTTGTTTATCAACCACCAGTACCCCGATGATAAAAACCTGGGCTATGATAAACTGGAATACTATCAGCACTTTCCGCATCCAGGCGCTGCGACTCACGCCGGTATTGGTTACCACATTATTTTTTAAAATGGCTACGGGATTAAATCTGGTAAGTATAAATGCAGGATATAAACCCGCGATAATACTTACCACTACTATCAATAGAAAAAGGAAAAACCACAAAAGAGGTTGTTCGTACAAATAACTAAAATGTAATCCTTCAGGGATAAAGCCTGTAAAAGCTTTTAAGAGTAATGGCGTGATAGCCACCGATACAATGGCGGTAAACAAAGTGAGCAAAAATGTTTCTGAAAGAAACTGTAATATCAACTGCCTTTTTTTACTGCCCAATGTTTTGCGGATGCCAATTTCCTTTGCGCGTTGGGTGGCTTGTGCTGTGGAAAGATTAATAAAATTAATGGCGCCTAACAAAAGAAGAAAAATTGCGAGGACGACAAGATTGCGGACGGTTGACAAATCAACGGGCCCGTTAAAATCGGTATTGAAATGTACGTCGTTTAAGGGTTGTAGCCGGTGGACAATTTTGTTGTCATCAGGGCCGGAAGGGTGCTCTTTAAAAACGGCTGCTATCTGTTTGTTTATTTGTGCTGCCTGCGCACCGGGATATAACTTTACCATTGTTTGAAAATTAGAATTGGTGTTTCCCCATTCATTCCAACTGTAATTTTGTTTCAGGTTTGTTTCGGCAATAGTGGGTAAAGAAATAAATATTTTATATTCAAAATCACTGTTGGCTTTTAAATCTTGTACAATGCCCGTGATACTGGTAAGAATAGTATCGCTGAAAGCGATTGTTTTGCCGATTAACTGATCGGGCGGAATACCAGGAAAATAACGTTTTGCATAGCTTTCGCTTAATACAACTTTGTATGGATTGCCGAGCGCCGTTTCTTTGTTGCCAGCAATCCATGTATGAGGGAATATGGAAAAATAAGCCTTACTGGTGAAAACAATTCCTTCCTGCTTTTTAAAAGCCTGCGCGGTATTATTATTGCCACGTGGAATAGAAACTTTAATATTATTATCATTAAACTGAAGGATTGCTGAGATATCCTGAATACCGGTTATGCTTTGCATATTCTGATGAAGCGGCACCGGCACACCTGAATTGTTCCAGCCATCGCCATAGGTAACAATACGATAGATATTTTGCCTGCCCGGCTCATATTTATCAAAACTAAAATCGTATTGAATTACCATAAAAATTATCAGCGCTGCACTTATGCCAATGGAAAGTCCAAGCATATTAATGGCAGTGGTAACTTTGTTTTTCCTAAAAGTTCTTAACGCGGTTTTGAAATAATTTCTTATCATGTTATTTTCATTTACAGATGACAGTTATATTATAGTAAACCAACAAATAATCATCATTCCTGTTTTCTTTATTAGCACATCAGGGCATCACTCACTTCTCAAACTCTCGACCGGGTTGGCTGTTGCTGCTTTTATCGCCTGGAAACTGATGGTGACAAAGGCGATCAACATAGCCACTAAAACTGCTAACACAAATATCCACCAGCTTATATCGATCCTATAGGCGTAGCTCTGCAACCATTTATGAACACTAAACCATGAAAGCGGCAACGCTATTAATGAAGCTATTAATACATATTTCAAAAAATCTTTGGAAAGCAGCACTACGAGATTCTCCAGTGACGCTCCCAATGTTTTCCTGATGCCCACTTCTTTGGTTCTCTTTTCTGCAGCATAAGAGGCAAGGCCGAATAAACCCAAACAGGATATAATAATAGCGAGTACGGCTAATGTTCCGACAATCGTGCTTATCTGTGAATCGGAGCGATATAGTTCATCAAAATGATCATCAAGAAATTGGTAATCAAACGGCGTATCGGCGCAATCTTTTTTCCATACCGATCCAATAAATGCAATCGCTTCTTTTTCTTTTTTGCCGTTTACTTTCACAGACATATTGCTGTAGCCCCAATCCGTCTGATTAAATAAGAACATAGTTTCAATCTTATTATGCAAAGAATTAAAATTAAAATCCCTCGCAATGCCTACTATGTATCCGAGTGAATCAAAGCCGAACTGTTTACCGATCAAAGACGTAATACCGGCTTTGGAAGAATCATCTTTTAATAATTCTTTTGCTAGTTTTTCATTAATGATATATTCTTTTCCGTTCGCCGATTTGTCTGATGAAAAATTTTTTCCTGCAGCTAATGGTATTTTATAGAGATTAAGATAATCCGGATCTACAATTAGACGGGTCGAGGTGAGTTGTCTTAACGGGCCATCGCCTTTGAATTGTATTCCTGATTGATCCAGGTGGCTGCCCAGAATATCCTGCGAAGCCGTAACGCCTTTCACTAATGTGTTCTGTAGCAAATCTTTTTTCAGAATATCATACTTATCTGATGTGCCGTTCTGTAATCTAACATTGACCACCTCTTCATGATCAAAACCAGTAGGCCGGTTTTGCATAAAATGTAGTTGCTTTACGGCAAAGGTGGTGGCGATGATCAGAAAAATAGCACACGCAAATTGTCCCACTACCAACACATTTCTGAGCATACTCTTATTTCTACCGGTTTGCACAGAACCTTTAAGCACTTTTACGGGGCGGAATGACGACAAATAAAAAGCAGGATAAATGCCGGTCACGACTCCAAGAAAAACGGCGCCCGTTAAAAGAGAAAGAAACAGTTTCCAGTTGCTGAATAATGGAAAAGTAAGCTCACGCTGGCTTAAATGATTTACCGCGGGTAAAAAAATGATTACCAGTAAGACAGCAATCACCGCAGCAATAAGCGATAGAACGACAGATTCAGTAATAAACTGCAGAGACAATTGCCAGCGGAATGCCCCGATAGATTTTCTCACCCCAACTTCCCTGGCTCTTTCCGCGGAACGTGCCGTGGAGAGGTTCATAAAATTGATGCACGCAATCAATAAAACAATAAGAGCGATAATAAAAAAAAGATTGGTGTAGCTTTCATCAAATTGCTGGTAATTAAAATTGTCGAGGCCTATATCATTTGCGCCTCCATGAACTTTTTTTAGTGGCAGCAGAAATAATTCATAACTTTTCCAATTGTCATTAGACATGTGCCTTTTAAGATAAGCAGGAAACTTTTTTTCCAGTTCAGCAACATTGGTATTGGGAGCAAGTTCCAGGTACGTGTTGAGCCAATTGCCGCCCCAGTTATCCATCCAGTCAGGTTTTTCAATGGTGCTGAACGGAACCAGTGCATCAAACTGCAACTGGGAATTTTGAGGAACATTATCCAGCACACCGGTTACCAATAGCGTTGTTGTGTCCCGGTTATAATTAACAAGTACTTTACCCACAGGATCCCCTTTGCCAAAAAGCTTTTCTGCGGTTTCTTTAGTCAGTACAATGCTGTTCTTCTTTTCTAACACCGATTTTCTGTCGCCATTAAGCAATTTAAAATCGAACAGGTTCAGAAAAGTAGAATCGACAAAACAGATTCTTTTGATAAAAACTTTTTTATCTCCATAGTTTAACGGTGTATTGCCCGCAGCATTAATTCTTGTATAATTTTTTATTTGTGGAAATTCGGCTTTGAGTGTTGGCGCCATGGGAAACATCGACAAGGCTACTTTCTGGGCAGCCGCCATGCCCTCAAACTTCTGAACCTCATTTAAGCGGTAGATATTTTTTTTATTGAAATTGTCAAAGCTTCTTTCATAAGAGACAAAAAGAAGAATAGTGATGCACGCGGCCATCCCGATGGCAAGACCGATAATATTTATGGAAGAATAAATTTTATTTCTCCAAAGGTTCCGCCACGCGGTTTTGAAATAATTTTTTATCATTTTTATTTTTCGTTTATTGGTAACCGTTATTTTATAGTAAAGCAACAAATAATTAATATTTCTGTTTTCTTCATCAGTACATTAGCTAATCAGCGAATCA
>JAHEZA010000281.1 GCA_023251335.1 Chitinophagaceae bacterium
CTATTGACTTTTCAGGAAAAGATGAAAAAGTAATTCAGAATGCTTTGATGATTGGAGGCAAAGAGGCTACTTATACTTTTATACATATTGTTGAAAGCGCTGCTGCCCGTTATTTTGGAAAAAATGCATCGGACTACGAAACACATTTAGACAAAAGTAATCTTGAAGCATACCAGGAACGGCTAAGGGAATTAGATTATAAAGCAAATTCACAGGTAGGTTTTGGAAACCCTGCAAAAGAGATCGCCAACATAATTTCGGGCCAAAATATTGATCTGTTGATAATGGGTGCGCACGGACACAAAGGATTAAAGGACATCATCTTTGGAAGTACCGTTGACGCGTTAAGGCATAAAATTCATATCCCGGTTTTTGTAATCAATTAGGCATAACGGGCACGCGCAATCGAAGAATGGTTCCTCTAAAAAACTCCAATCTTATTCGTCCTGTTTCCAAAAGGTCTAATGAGAAGTTTTGCAACAGAACGTCCGGAGGCAACTAAGGCGTTTACACCACTGATGCAGGGAAAAGCCCGTCCTTGCAGTTCTTCCTATGTAAATTTCCTCCACCAATTCTTCTAATTGACCCGCTCGATTTCTGCTAACCGTGCCCTTTTGTAGAAATAAGAATTTATCGAATTATTTCCAATGCTATCAATTTTGAATTACTTTGCGCAATGTAATAAAACGACACTAAAAGATTACCGGTTGCAACTTATCGGGGAAATGTTTTTCTGAATGAAGATCAAATTCTATTTATTTATAGCTGTATCTTTTCTAAGCACAGTGTGTTGGGCACAAGACTGGAAAACTTATCCCTATTCAACCAAGAGCAGCCTGATCTCTTTTCCCGCAGATGAAGGACGTCACACTTCACAACCGGTGGAATGGTGGTACACTTCAGGACATCTCACGGGTAATATTTCGGGCAAAACTTATAGTTATATGCTCACCTATTTTTACTATCGCGCGGCAGGATATGATGGCTTCAGGATACTGAATCTTACAGACGATGCCAATGGTACATTTTACCAGGACAGTAAACCACTTACCTACACTTATTTGTCTTCTTCAGGGCTCGATATTCATGCCTCAATTTATCATGAAGGAAATGAAACATGGGGCAATAAAGTAGATATAAATAACAAAGTAATTCCTTTTGAATACACTGTAAATGCGGCATCATCTGACATTGGCCTCAATTTAGATTATGTTACATTAAAACGGCCATTGATCATAAGTGACAGTGGATATTTGAAGCAAGGTATTTCTAACTATACCTATTACTATTCACAAACAAAAAATGCTGTTTCAGGAACACTCACTTTAAAGGGCGTATCAGAAGATGTAACCGGAATATCCTGGATAGACAGGCAATATGGAAATTTTAATCCCTGGACAGGAGAAAAATATGAATGGTTTCATGCGCAATTATCCAATGGAATGGATATGAATTTCTGGAATATTTTTACGGATGGTAATAGCGTTCCGGATAATAGCAGATACAGGTTGTTGTCTGCTTATGTAAATGATAGTACCCAATATACCGTGAATAATCTTACCATTCAGCGCCTGGGATACAACTGGATGCCGGATAGCGCAATGTGTTATTCTAACAGATGGAGATTAACTTCACCAACAAATAATATTGACCTAATTATCACCACAAAAAATAATAATACTGAGGTGCAATTACCTTTCCGTTTTTTTGAGGGAGCAACTACTATTGCTGGTACTGTAAATGGTGTTCCGGTAACAGGTTTGGGCTTTGCAGAGCTTTTGCATTCTTATGCGGAACCGGAGATAGCAATCAAAAATCCTGTTGGAAATACATATAATACGTCTTCGCCAATTGAATGGCAATTAATAAACCCGGATGATGGAGACCCTGTGACATACGACATTGAATACAGTATAAATAACAAAGTTACCTTCATACCTCTTGCACAAGGATTATCAGACACCTCTTACCAATGGAATAATTCAGGACTTCACAATGGCGATAAGATTTGGTTTAAAATCACTGCACATTCAATCGATGATAAACTACAAGGCTCCATCACCAGTTCCTCCTCATTTACTGTGGTAATGAATCCGGACAATATAAAAATAAAACTTTACCCGAATCCGGTTGGAGAAAAATTATTCTTAGAACCGGCATTCCAAATGAATAACCCGGTTTGTAAGATCATTGATATAAATGGCCGTGTGATGCGCGAATTTAAAAGCAACACCATTTCAGATAATATTGATGTAGCCTATTTGAGTGCCGGGGTTTATTTTTTTAAAATAGGCACAGGAAAAGATCTGAATGTAATAAAATTCATTAAGAAGTAGATGATGCGAAAAGAGGGATATCAAATTCGAAAGGAGATTGGACATTAGCATAAAAAATAAAATCATCTAACGGCTGCCTAAAATAAAAACTCCTACCTTTAATAACTATATTTTTTACAACTAAACCAAAGCATCATGAAACTCATTCTTCTATTTGTTTCAACGGCCATTCTTTTTTGGGAATGCAATAACCCAAATCAGGCAAACACTCCCAAAGCCGATTCATCCACCGTTAAGACAGGAACGCCACCCGCAAAACTGGAAACACTTCCCTTCAAAAGCGATGTACCGGATGCAGCCATGCAGATAAAACTTGCGCTTCTGGCGGCTCCGCCGGAAAAAAGAGATAGCTGCACCGTGCTGGGTTACGATGCGGATAGCACATTGGCGATTATAAGAAAGGGCACGAATGAATTGATTTGTCTTGCTGATAATCCCAGGGATACCAACTTCTCAGTAGCCTGTTATAATAAAGACCTGGAGCCATTTATGCAAAGAAGCCGTGAACTGAGAAAAGAGGGTACCAAAGGTCAGCAGTTATTTGATGAACGGGCAAAAGAAGTAAAAGAAGGCACGCTGAAAATGCCTGACGGGCCCGCTGCCCTGTACGTTTATTCTGCCAGTTCGAAAGATGTTAACCACAAAACCGGCGAAGTAAAAAATGGTTATATGCGTTATGTCATTTACATTCCATTTGCGACAGTTGCTTCAACCGGTTTACCCACAACGCAGTCTGCTCCGGGCATGCCGTGGATCATGGATGCAGGAACTTACAGAGCGCACGTTATGATTAATCCGTGAGAATACATAAGTCATCGTGCCTTTAGTAAATGTTTGCGAAACTTCTGAATGAATAGGAATCAACTGATTTTCTTCGTTTACTGTATGATTATACTGGCCTCCGGATAGAAATTTGTAATGATCCTAATTTGAGCTAAAGCTCAAAACTTCCCGGAAAAGCATTCCTTAAAATAGAAATTTGCTGTTTTTCGCTATTACAACAATACGGTCCAATTCTCCAATTATCATTTAATTTTATGGACTTTCTTTTACCGTAAATATTTTCATCATGAGACACTTGCAATTTCAGCGGATGACACAAATTAGCGTTACCTGCATACTATTATTTTTTTCAACATGGTGTAATGCGCAATCAAAATTACTGGCGCTTTCAAAAACGGATCATACATTGGCCATCGTTGATCCCGCAACCCTAACGGTTTTGGCTCGTATTCCTGTTGGTGGCGATCCGCATGAGGTGATTGCTTCGTCTGACGGAAAGACCGCTTACGTTTCGATTTATGGCGGTGGCAGCCTTCACGAGATAAACATCATTGACCTCGTTGCGATGAAGCCTCTAACTACTATTGATACAAGGCCGTTGTTTGGCCCACATGGGCTTACATTTGTAAATGGAAAAGTTTGGTTTACCGCCGAAGGATCCAAAGCTGTTGGCCGTTATGATCCTGCAACCGAAAAATTTGATTGGTGTATGGGAACCGGCCAGGACAGAACACACATGATCTACGTGTCTTCCGATGGCAAAAAAATTTACACTGCAAATGTTTCTTCAGGAACAGTAAGCCTGCTGACAAAAACAAATATTGGAAACCGTGAAGACTGGTCACAAACAATTATTTCTACAGGAAAAGGTACAGAAGGATTTGATGTATCACCAAATGGTAATGAATTGTGGGCGGCAGCAAGCGATGACGGGAAAATTTCTGTCATTGATCTTAATGCAAAAAAAGTAGCTGCCACAATTGATGCAAAGGTTTTTGGCGCTAACCGTTTGAAATTTACTCCGGACGGGAAGATGGTATTCATATCAAGTCTCCGCTCAGGCGCGCTCACTATTTATGATGCTAAATCGCGAAAAGAAATTAAGCAATTGAACATTGGGAGCGGCGCTGCCGGCATCGTTATGGACCCAAACGGATCGCGCGCATTTGTGGCATGCTCTCCTGATAATTCTGTCGCTGTTGTTGATCTGAAAACATTGGAAGTTACCGGGCGTATTGATGTCGGCGGCAATCCAGACGGACTTGCGTGGGCAGTTCTGACCGGCAAATAAATAAATTACCGTTTTTAATATTTAGTGTTCGGTTTAAAATGCACTGCTACAATCTAA
>JAHEZA010000282.1 GCA_023251335.1 Chitinophagaceae bacterium
TGTTTATTCATAATGAAAAAACATTAACGAAGTACAGCATCAAAGAGCGCATGCTGGTAGAAGTAGCCAAGAGCATTGAAATTGCTTATGAACTTTGCGACTTGTTTACAAAATACGATGTGGATATGGAGGTGCATGCCGACATCAATACCAATCCGCATTTTAAAAGTAACGAAGCATTGCGCGAAGCAATGGGATATATTCTCGGAATGGGCTTTGCCTTCAAGGCCAAGCCGGAAGCCTTTGCCAGCAGCAGTTGTGCAAATAAAATGGTGAATTAGGCTGAAAGCAAAAAACGAAAGACTACAATTTTAAACGATCTTTCTTAAACTTATCCACGTGGAAAAATACATTATCTTTTCAATTGTGGTTATGGCATTAGCTGCCAGCTTTCTTTTTAGAAAATATATCCATAATACGAGGTTAGGCATCATAATCCGCATTGTCTGGCTTCTCATAATGATGATTGTCTTTTTTGTTTTTTCGATTCGCCACTTTGACCTTGCACAAAATCTAACAGTTGGATTTGTTGGCCTTGCCGCGCTGGTCTATTTTTTATACAGGCTCAGATCTATCCAGCAAAATCCTGATCACTATAAATCAAACAACCATCACCGTAACTCAGAAACCTGAATTCATGATTCAGCGCGTATTCATAAATCTCTTTCCATTTTTCTCCAATCATTGCAGAAACTAATAACAACAAAGTTGATTTCGGCTGATGAAAATTGGTAACAATTCCGCTGGCTATTTTAAAAGAATATCCGGGAATAATGATAATCTGGGTCGGTATAAAAAGTCTTCCTGTTTTTTTATTTTGAAGATATTTTAAGAGAGACTCTAAAGATTGCGTTACGCTACAATTATTATCACTCAAAGGTTCTTCATATACTTCCCATTGATTTATTTTCAAATCATCAAATTTGATTTCCTCATTCATAAAAGTTTTTAACCCCATCCAATAGAGACTTTCAATCGTTCTTACAGAAGTAGTTCCTACGCAAAACACATCATGAGAAACATTTTCAATTAACTGTTCAATAAATTTAGTGGACACATCAATCCATTCTGCGTGCATTTCGTGGCCTTCCATACTCGCAGCTTTTACAGGTTTAAAAGTGCCTGCTCCCACGTGAAGCGTGACGAAACCTTTTTCAATATTTTTTTCCTTTAACGAAGAAAATATTTCCTCCGTAAAATGCAAACCTGCCGTGGGTGCGGCTACCGAACCTTCGTAATGGGAATAAATCGTTTGGTATTTTTCAACATCGCTTTCTTCAGCTTTTCTTTTTATATAAGGCGGCAAAGGCGTTTCTCCGGCGTGTTCTATAATTTCCGCAAAAGAGTAATCACCCGGTGTCCACGATAATTCTACTACATACGCATCTGTGAGTTTTTCAACCAACGCTGCTTTCAGAAAAATTTCTTCGCCGTTTATTAAGATCCTTTTTTCAAGAAATTTTTCTTTCCACTTTCCTGCGCCGCCAATCATGCATTGCCATCTTGAACTATTTCTTTGTTGAAGAACTACAGCGTAATCATTAATTTTTTCATGAGGCTCCAGGCAAAATATTTCTATCACCGCGCCGGTCTTTTTTTGAAATAAAATTCTTGCTTTAATTACTTTGGTGTCATTAAAAACGAGGAAAGATTTTTTGGGCAAATGAGCCGAAATATTTTTATAGATATCTTCAGATATGTCACCATTTTTATAGACCAGCAATTTGGATTGGTCTCTTTTTTGTAATGGATAAATTGCTATTTTGTCTTCAGGAAGTATGTAATCAAAATCCCTGATTGATAAATTTTTTGGATCCATGCTGCAAAGGAAACAAAAAAAATTCTTGCCTGGCAGGATCGGCGTTATAAGAAAATTTTGAAATAATAATAAATCAGGAGGAGCCCGTCAGATTTATAAACATAATTAAACTAAATTGTTCTTCAATTAAAACAAGAATCGTTTATGAAAATCACGTTGCCTTTCTATTTAAAACTAGCCTGTGTGCTCATTATTTTAATTTGTATAGGTGATCTTGCTATCGTCGGCAAAACTCTTTTAGCTCCATTATTATTCGCATTTTTATTTGCGCTTTTATTATTACCACTATCGAATTTCCTTGAAAACAAACTAAAATTTCACAGGGCATTGGCTGCTGCTATTTCAGTTATCGCGCTTCTTATAGGCGTTTCTGTTATTATATATTCTCTTAGTTCACAAATTGCCAATTTAACCAAAGAATGGCCAGCACTCAAACAACAGGTAAGCGGTTTGTTTCATAATCTACAGGAATGGTTTGAAAATACATTTAATGTAGCCATCCATAAGCAAAAGGAGTATATAAATCAAACCACTTCAAAAGTATTAAATTCCGGCGGCAGCATCATTGAACAAACAGTTATCTCTATATCAACGTTGTTGCTTTTGCTGATCTTCACACTCATTTATACTTTTTTTATTCTGCTTTACCGGCGCCATTTGATGCTTTTTATAGTATCTGCTTTTACCGAGAAACACCTAAATACAATTTACGAAATCTCAGAAGAAATTAAATCCATTGTAAGAAAATACATTACCGGTTTATTTTTTCAAATGGCTATCCTGATAGCGTTATCCTCCCTTGTCTTCTGGCTAATTGGAATTAAATATGTCTTTCTTCTTGCCTTGCTGGTTGGGGTACTCAACCTGATTCCGTACCTGGGTATTTATACCGCGCTTTTGATCGGAATATGTATCACTTTTGCTACAACCGACCCGCACCATGCATTATTCCTGGCTATCGCTGTGATCGGAATCCATATGGTTGACAGTAACTTCCTGATGCCGAAAATTGTAGGTTCTCAAATAAAGATAAATCCTTTAATCATTATTTTGGGAGTTGTAACCGGGGAAATGATTTGGGGCATACCCGGAATGTTTCTTTCGGTTCCATACCTGGCAATGGCAAAAATTATTTTTGATCGCGCTAACGGGATGAAACCATGGGGTCTTTTATTGGGAGATGAAGACGCTCCAATCAAAAAAATAAAATTGTTCAAAAAATCTAAAAAGGAGAACGATACCGAGAATTGAACAAGCTAACAGGTTTTAGTGTGTTCCTTATCTAAAATAAGAATTGATGATATTTGTTAGTCTGCTGTTCGCCAAATAGTTTCTTAATGAGGTTACTCATAAAAAAAGAGCTGAGCCACCAGGTCTTTTTTTATAATTTATCCGCAATTTCAGACCGGAACGGTCAAACATTATTACAACCGGTTGGCCTTTATTTCATCCACAATTCCGGGATCAAGCAACGTGGTAGTATCACCGAGATTCTCCAATTCCCCTTCGGCGATTTTGCGAAGAATACGCCGCATTATTTTTCCGCTTCTTGTTTTGGGAAGGCCATTTACATACTGTATTTTATCAGGTTTGGCAATAGGGCCAATAATCCTGGAAACAGTTTCCAGGATATCCTGTTTGGATCGTTCATCTTCGGGATGTTTCTTTTCAGTAATTACAAAAGCATAAATGCCTTGCCCCTTTATAGAATGGGGATAGCCTACCACTGCGCTTTCTACCACGCTCGCGTGCATGTTGATCGCGTTTTCAATTTCTGCAGTACCGATGCGGTGGCCACTTACATTTAAAACATCGTCCACCCTTCCCGTAATTCTGTAATTCCCCTCTTTATCTTTTAACGCGCCATCGCCACTAAAATACAAGCCTTCATAAGTGGCAAAATAATTTTTGCGAAAACGTTCGTGATCGCCGTAAGTGGTTCGCAAAATTCCCGGCCATGGCCCTTTCATACAAAGGTTGCCTTTTAGCAAGCCATTCTCATCCGGCTGGGTTACTTCTTTTCCATTTTCATCTACCAACACCGGTTGCACTCCTGGCAATGGCAATGTAGCCCAACTCGGAATTGAAGGTGTGACGCCGGCCAGAGTTGAAATTAAAATTCCTCCTGTTTCTGTTTGCCACCACGTATCAACAATAGGGCATTTCTTTTTGCCGATATTTTCATCATACCAATGCCATGCTTCTTCATTGATAGGTTCGCCTACACTGCCTAATACTTTTAATGTGGACATATCTTTTCCTTGCAAAGGTTCCAGTCCAAAGCTCATCAAACTTCTGATAGCAGTTGGAGCTGTATATAGAATATTTACTTTGTGCTTATCGATGATATCCCAAAACCTTCCTGCATCCGGCCAGGTAGGGATTCCTTCAAACATAAGGCTGGTAGCGCCTGCGGCCAAAGGGCCATACACGATATAGCTGTGGCCTGTAATCCATCCTATATCAGCCGTGCAGAAATAAACATCGCCAGGTTGGTATTGAAAAGTATTTACAAAAGTATAAGTAGTCCAAACCATATAGCCTGCAGTAGTGTGTACTACCCCCTTTGGCTTGCCAGTAGAGCCCGAAGTATATAAAATAAAAAGCGGGTCTTCTGCATCCATTTCGGTCGCGGGAAAGGTTA
>JAHEZA010000283.1 GCA_023251335.1 Chitinophagaceae bacterium
CAATTTTATGTACGGTATCATACTGTCCTTTATTTAGCTGTGCTATCACCCATTTGAATTTTAGCTGATCAATTTTTGGCATAGCCCTGTCGTCCCAGAGATCAACCCTGTCTAAGGAAATGCGAAGCTTATTATCTTTCTTCCAAATCAATTCTCCCAGCCATCCATTCCCGAGAGGCATGCCCTCATCCCACCTCGTCGCAAGCGAATCAAATTGCAAATCATCAGAATGGTTTGGTTGAGCCAACAAAACATTTGAATATAAAACGCAAAAAAAGAAAGCGAATAACATAATGAAGTAATTTCTCATAATTTATTTTTATTAAATATCCATCGAACAGTAAACAAAGAAATAGTGCAGATTTAAATTATTATCAATTATCAATTATTACTTATGTTCCTAATTTCTTCACCAACTTTTTTACCGGAAACATTATAATCAAACCCCAATAAATTAGCAATTGTTTTTGCGTATTGAGTTTGAAAAATTTGTTCTTTGGTCTTCATTTCACCGATAGGTTTTGTATCCGGGCCCATCGCCATAAACCATGTTTCGTTGCTATGAGGCGTGCCGCTTCCATGGTCTGTCCATTGCGGCCCAACACCTCTTCCATGATCGGGAACTATAAAAAAGGTGGTATTGTTTTTGTAAAACTTGTCCTGCTGCATTAGGTTCCATAGCTTTTCTATCATCGCATCTAAGTTAAAAATATCATTAAGGTAATATTCGTATTTGCCTGCATGCGCATATTCATCCGTATCACCAAAATCGATATAAGTGACTTTGGGATGACGGGCAAGAATATACGCTTTTGCCAACGCATATACGTTCGCATCTAAACGTTCATCGTCTCCCCATACCTGAGGAATAAAATGTTGCATTTCGTTAGCAAGAATTTCAGTTTCGGATAAATTGTTTCCTTGTATATTTTCCCACGGAACATTGATAAGCATGCTGCTTTTATCTTTATGCAAACATCTCCCGGTAGCGCGCCAGCACGCGAACGTAACCACTTTTTCTTCGTAGCCTTTTTGATTATTGATAAACTCAAGCACGTTTGTATTTGGATTGCCGGGATAGCTATTTGAATTAATAGCCGTGTCAACAAAGCCACTTAAAATTTCAGCACGCCCGGGATAAGAAAACCAATAAGGATTCATCACATTTACATTATTACCCAGGTCGCGATTGCCATACAACTGTCCATGCTTTGCGATTACGTTCCAGGTGAATGGCATTAGCTTTTTTCTTCTTCCATCTAAATTATCCGACCAGAATTTTTTAAAACGTTGCAAGGAATCATCGGGATTATATTTTTTATCATTCAGCAAATCAAAATCGGCACCATGAAAAAGTTCCTGCCAGCGATAACCGTCTATTAAAATGACAACTACATTTTTGGTCTTATGTGGGCTTTGGGCATAGGAATATGAGATAAGAAACAGTAAAGCAACAAATAAGAGAGATTTTAATTTCATGATTTCATTTTATGATGAATAATTTTTGACGTGGCAAATAGTGTTGAATAAAAATAATACCTGTTTTAAAGATATCTTGATATTTGGAATAAAAATCATTATCAACTGTTTGTGCAATTTTTTGCGAACTAAGTTTTGTAATGGCTCCGGAAAGTATTTAAAATTAGGATAATGAAAATTATCTTCCGGCTACCGTTGAATCTTATTTCCTTTTATTCAATCATATACCAGTTATATCCATTTGCGGGTATTGATACCTGTAAAATGATGTTTTTATTTTCATCTAACTGGAATTTCTTTTTCATTCCTTCTTTTTCACTAACTTTTGCATAGCCTGTAATTCCCGTATAATACAAAGGAACTTTTATTATTCTTGTTATTGGTTTATCGAGCGGATTATACACCATCAGCAAACCCTTTTCTTTCAAGTTGGGATTCACATGAAGTATCGCATCATAATCGCGTCCATCGGCCCTGCGAATATGTATGATATCAGAATTTAAAATGGAGCGATATTTTTTATACCGGCTCACTTCTTTTTTCACCAACGCTTCGGTTGCAGGCGTATCAAATAATCTCGGCCCACGATAACAAGCCTGCACGCCACTTCCAAAATTTTGAACCAGGTGAGCTTCATAATCTTTTAAATGTTCAGACAATGGTTCAATCGTAGCATCAGCACCGCCGCCATGATATTGCGTAAGCGGCACAAACGTCCAGCCCATAGACGGAGTTTTGTTCCAGGTGCCGTCATAAATATTTTGCCTTTCGATAATTACTTGGCGATCACGCGGTAGTGACCAATCAGTTTCCCTGTATCCCATTCCTACTTTATTAGTTCCGTTTAGAAAATACCAATCGGGCGCATTGATGTAAATGTCTTTTTTCCTTAAATCGCGGTAAAATGAAATACTCAGCCACCATTGTTTCCATTGCGAATCGTACATTCCATCATGCCCGGGATGAGAAGTGGAGGCACAAATATCACCCGGATAAGGGCCGTCATGTTCCAATAAATCAAAACCGGTTTTTGCAATAAATGTTTTTAATTTTTGCAGATACGCCAGTCCCCATGCGCTTCCGAGACAAGGAGCGTTACCAAAAATAGCGCCGCCGGGTTTTCCTGTTTCAGGATTGATCACATCATCTTTGGCATCAATGCTTCTGCTCGAAAACAAAGAATATCCGCCCATTTCTATTCCTTTGCTGTGCGCATAATCTACTAATGATTTTATTTTTTGTATGTTGGCTTCGCCGGTATCTTCCATATTTAATCCGCTGCCAAAACTAAGGATGATCATTTCAAAACCGGTAGCTGCACATTGATCTACAGCATTTTTTACTATGCCGGGATCTGTAGAAGTGAGGTGAAGAAAAATAGGATTTTCGGTTGCCCACGGAGCCAGCATGCGATACATTTTTCGTTCTGCCAATCCACAGCGTTCTTTATCATAACTGTCATACATCATTTCATAAGTATGAAAGGCTTCAAATTTCTGATGGGGCTGCAACTGGTATGCTGGTCCAACAGGAGGTTTGCTTTCTAATAAACAAGGCGTTTGTAAATTATAATTTACCTGCGAAGTGTATAATGAATCCGGAAGCCAGTAAGTAGTATGATCGGCATATTTGGAAGTCATATCACCAAAAGAATAATCGCTTTGCACATTGATATGAGGTGCTTTCAAACCGTGATCGCCACCTACTACAGATTCTTCTTCTACTACAGAAAGAATTTCATTTTTGAATGAATTGATGGTAATCTTTTTTCGGGAATTATTTTCGACCGTTATCCACTTGCTCATCAAAGGAAGATTGTCATATATTTCATAATGCACTGCTACTTTAATGCCTTCAGTACTTTTCGCCGGCAATTCAAAATAAAAAATAATCTCTTTTCCTTTTGGTGGCCATTGTTTTCCCAAAGTCCAGCGCTTTGGTTTCCAAGGAAACCGTGTTTGAATATTTTTTATTTCAAAATCTTTTAATTGAAAAGCCGACGAATCGTTGGTAAATTTTTCGAGCCAGTCATATTTCATATACGCATATTCAAACTGTCCTTTTACGCCGCCGATATTATAATGCGCGCTATCAATGTCAATTTGCGCTTCAGGCTGAATGGCCCTGATCATTTCTTTCGGTGTCATCAAGTTGCGAAAACTAAAACACGCAAAGTATGGCTGGACGCGGAACTCACGGCTTATCAATCCATTGGTAATTATTAAATCTTTCCCATTTTCGCTTTTGAAAACTGATGATATATAATCAACTTTTCCTAATAACCAATCATCATTTTCATTTTTCATTTTCGGCAAAGAATAGGTTGGCAGATGATTGAATTTTTGTGATACAATATTTTGAGAGATAACAATATTGATAAAGAAAAAGGAAAGGAAGAAAGAAAATAATTTTTTCATATATTTTTTATCATTTTTATTTGTCATCCGAAAATATTGGGACAAGCTTTCTAATAAACTTTCAGTAAACGAAGTTTTAACAATGATTTCTATCTGCAAATCTGGCAAGCCCTATTTACACTATCTTCTGTTTTCGAAAGAGTAAATCTAACCAGAAATTAAAAAAGAAAGCACCGCAATCGTTTGCTCTTTTTCAATAATTATTTTTTTCGGATGGTCGCAGAAAAATACAAATATGATAAGTACTAAACCCATTGTCAATCCTTAAGTTTATTTTAATAACTTATTTTTACTCCTGAAAATTTTTTGCCTGGCACAAATCTTTTTCTTCACGCGAAAAAGCCCGGGGTATTGATGCCTCTGCCAATAAACCGAAATTGATATGAAATCCTTTAAAGAGTTGGGTTCCAGCGGAAAAATTATCTTTAGAAGCAAAGGTGCTTTTTGGATAGGTTTTTTTGCCGTTGCTGTGGGTGTTGCACTTCAACTTCCCATGTATATTAATGCAAAAGATATGGGCTACAGGTTGGTAGGAATGCCTATGAACACTTCAATGAATG
>JAHEZA010000284.1 GCA_023251335.1 Chitinophagaceae bacterium
TAAAGCTGCAAATATGTTCAGCGCATAAAGCAGGCGCTCATCAGATGAATAGAAATGATTTAATTGTTCATCAAGAAAAAAATAATCGAAAGGATATTCATTGGTAAATTGCTTCCATATTTTTTGCATGTAATCAAGTGAGGATGGAATATTTCCCGCTTTTATTTTCACTGATAAATACATCGGATTATTTGTAAGAATTACTGCGAGCGGTTGAACTTTCTCATGCAGCGAAGCATAATTGAAATCTTTCATCACGCCAATCACTTTTCCTTTTCGTGCTTCATAAATTTCGAGTTGTTTACCAACAGCATTTTTCCACCCGAGCATTTTTGCCAGTGCTTCATTTATGACAATCGAATTGGTTGTGTCGGTGGGCATCTGCGAAGAAAAGTATCGTCCCTGTGTTAACTGAATTCCATACGTTGAAGCAAAGTTTGCGTCTGTTTCCATCTCGCTAACCATTAAATGCTCATCCAAAGTGTGTCCTTCAGGAATTATTCCATAGCCATTCATAGTTTGTCCGGGTACGCGATTGCTTGATGATACAAAAAGAATATTTTGATTTTGCTTTAATGCACTCATTAATTCTTTGCTCTTCTCTTCAAGACCTGTATTCGTAAGCTGCAGCACGACCACCTGGTCTTTGTTAAAGCCTAAATCCTTTGTACTTAAATAATGCATCTGTTTATTTACAACAATCGTTGCAATAATTAAAAGGACAGATAATACAAATTGTGTTGTTACAAGTGCTTTGCGAAGCCATCTGTCTTTTCCTGCTTTAATAACATTGCGAAATACATCTGCCGATTTAAATCTAGCTAAAAATATTGCAGGATAAAACCCGGCGATAAAACATAATAAAGACAAAAGGCCAATTAACAGTAATACGATTTGTGGTTTTAATAATAAGTCTGCTGTTAGTTGTGTATTCGCCAGCTTATCAAACAAAGGCAACACAATGGTTACAATAATTAAAGCACACAATAATGCAACCACGCAAAGCACAAATGATTCGGCAAGAAATTTTTTAATTAGTTGTGATTGTTTTGCACCCAACACTTTTTGAATTCCTGTTTCTTTTGCACGGCCTAATGCACCAGCCGTAGTAAGATTTATAAAATTGAAACAGGCAATTAATAAAATGAAACATGCGATTATGAGTAAAGTATAAATAATCTTACCGCTGTTTGTGCGAAATTGTTCAGCATATAAAATATTTTCAGATTTAAGATGAATATCTTTCAGGGGCTGTAAATATGTGCTGTACTGAAATTCTTTTTCAGGAAAATGTGTGTGCAACAGTGTAGAAATTTTATTTCCTGCTTTTGTTACATCTGCATTAGGTTTTAACTGAACAAATGTGGAAGCAACATTGGTCGTCCACGAATTCATCCAAAAAAAATAATCCTTGTTTGCCGTTATTTCTGTAGTTGCCCATGAGATAAGCATGGTAAATGTGAGTGAAGAATTGTTTGGAACATCTTTAGCAACGCCGGTAATTGTTACGGGAATATTATTTAATGTGACGAGCGTTTTTCCAATTGGATTTTTATTTCCAAAATATTTTTTTGCAGTGCTTTCAGTTATTACTGCTGTCAATGGTTCTGACAATGCAGTATTCTTATCACCCTTGATTAATGGAAGACTAAATACTTTCAGAAACGAAGCATCAGCATAAGCAACATCGTCTAATTTTAAATGAACAGTATCATAGCTTACCAGCATTTCATTAAACCATGGCCTGAAGCGTGTTGCTGCTGCTACTTCAGGGATTTCCTGTGCGACTGCAGGCGCTAATAGCCCTGGTGTTATTCCATCTTGCTGCGCTTGTTTATCCTTTTCGTTTGTGTTTTTGTTGATGCGATATATGCTTGAATAATTATCGTTGAATTTATCAAACGATAATTCGCTGTAAGTGTATAAACCTATTATTATGCAACTCGCCAAACCAATTAAAAGACCGAGAATATTAATGAAGGAAAAAGTTCGGTGCCTTAGTAAATTTCGAAAGGCTAATTTGAGATTGTGATACAACATACAATTTAATTTAGTTGATAAAATACTTCTTCTTCATTGTGATTTTATTAATTCTCTTGCATTTTTATTTACTCCAATTCGATTCATATAGTCACTCATTTCTCAAACTTTCCACCGGGTTTGCCACCGCTGCCTTTATAGCCTGAAAACTTACCGTTATCAATGCAATTAAAATGGCAGTAATTCCGGCAACCAAAAATATCCACCAGCTTACGTGAATACGGTATGCAAAACTTTGCAACCATTTATTCATTGCCCACCAGCCAACCGGAAACGCAATAAGCGCTGCAATCAATACTAATTTTAGAAAATCTTTGGAAAGCATCGTCACCACATTCGAAATTGAAGCTCCCAATACTTTCCTGATGCCGATCTCTTTGGTGCGCTGCGTCGCAGCGTAAGTTATCAAACCAAAAAGTCCGAGGCAAGCTATCAAAATAGCGAGAATGGAAAACGTGATGGACAGGCCAGCCATTTTTTGTTCGGCCCGGTAAGTTTTATTAAAATCTGCATCCATAAAAGAATACCTGAAGGGCTGGCCCGGTGCTGCTCTTTTATAGATCTGTTGAATGGAGGAAATAAGATTTCCTATGTTTGCCGTGTTAACACGAAAAGCAATACTGCCATTTTGCGGCTCTAAAAGAAAAACTAATGGTGTAACTACATCGTGTAAAGAATTAAAATTGAAATCTCTTACGACGCCGATTACATGATATTTTGTAAAATCTGTTGAAGGAAAATTATTCATATAATAAAGCGGTTTGTTTACGGCATCCCTGAAACCAATTAACTTGGCAAAAGCCTCATTAATGATAATGCCTGAAGAATCGGTGGGGAAATCTTTTGAAAAATTTCTTCCCTGCTCCATCTTCATTCCAAGGGTAGGAATATAATTTTCATCTATCCTCCACATTTGTGTGCTTATGGCATTTTTAGTATCCGTAGTAGGTGTTGGAAAAAGTGGACTGTCGCTGCGCCAGCCTGCCGTGGGTAAAAATCCGGTCATCGTTGCATTTTGCACACCACTGAGTTTAAGTACTTCGTCTTTAAAAACTTTTGCTTCATTGCCAAGCGCATCTGTATTCTTTATTACCAAAACATGGTCTCTGTCATACCCGATATTTTTATTGTGAATGTAATTGAGTTGAGAATAGATGACGAGTGTGCCGATAATAAGAAAAATAGAAATCGCAAATTGAAAAACGACAAGTCCGTTTCGTAACCAACCCGTTTTAAAACCAGCCGCAACCTTTCCCTTCAACACAGCTACGGGTTTAAAGGAGGAAAGATAAAATGCAGGATAAATACCCGCCAGCAGACCTACAATTATTACGAGGAGTAATAGTGAAGGCAACAACCATGAAGAAAAAAATGCTTGTGTGGTTAATTCTTTTCCACTAAGTGTATTGAAGTAAGGCAATAACAATGCAGCAATCGTGAGCGCTAATATCATCGAAATAAAACTGATGAGCATAGATTCGGTAAGGAATTGTGTAATTAGATTTTTGCGCAACGAGCCTAACACTTTTCTTACGCCTACTTCTTTGGCACGGCCCGAAGATCGTGCAGTAGAGAGATTCATGAAGTTGACGCATGCTATCAGTAAAATAAAAAAAGCAATCACGGAAAATATATATACGTATTGAATGTTGCCATTGGCTTCCAGTTCACTCTCTTTATGAGAATATAAATGAATACGGCTTAACGGTATTAAATTATAATGTAAATAATTTCCTTGTTTTTTAAATTCTTCTTTTGTAATGTTCATTGTTTTAAAAAGTGGCTCTACATACTTCATTACAAAATCATCCAACTGTGATGCAAATTTTTTGGAGTTGGCATTTTTGTCCAAAACTATGTAAGTATTAAAATTATTGCTGGTCCATTGATTGATTTCATAATGTGAAAGCTGGCCATACATGGAAACAAAAAAATCATAATGAAAATGTGATTCTTTTGGAACATCTTTTACTACTCCTGTAATTTTATAAAGCGAGGTATCATTCATGGTAAGCGTTTTGCCAACTATGTCGGTTGTTTCAACTTTTGGAAAATATTTTTTAGCCATACTTTCTGTGAGCACTACAGAATTAGGATTTACAAGCGCAGTATGTACATCACCAGCTAACATTGGTAATGTAAACACATCGAACAGTGTAGAATCGGCAAGTATCACCCTGTCTTCCTGGATATTCTGATTTCCCTTTTTTACCAAAAACCCTCCGTGATCGCGCAGACGAACATATTGCTTCACCTGCGGAAAATTACTTTTTAATGCTGCACCCAAGGGATCAGGAGCTACAGCAAGATCAAAATGATGTCCTCCAAATTGAAGATCACCATCCACACGATATATCTGCGATACTTTTTTATTGTAACGGTCGTAACTTAGTTCGTTGGCAACATACAAA
>JAHEZA010000285.1 GCA_023251335.1 Chitinophagaceae bacterium
AAAAAGCATTTGCGATTGAAAGTTATACTGTAAATAGAATAATAACAGAAGTGAAAACTGAAAACACAATTCTTTCATTATTAGACCCAAACAGAAAACAAAGAGCTTTTGCTTTTCCATGTAACAACTTTTTAATCAACGACACCGATTACACAGCAATTATAAAAAATCAAGGCTTGGTAAAATATGGTAGAGCAGGCGGAGATAGAAACAGCTTTGTTTCCGATTTTACGAAGATTGACATCATGAAAATGCCAGCCTGGATGGTTGAAGAAGGAACCACAGTAGATGAATTAATTGAATTTGCTCAAAAAGTAAAGAAGGCTCATGGAATCGGAATATACCAGTTTCATGGAATCGGAGCCGAGTTCTTTAAAATTTCAAAACAAACTCATCAGGCATTTTTAAATTATTTAAAAGCACATCAAGATGAATATTGGGTAACTACTTTTTCGGAAGCAATGGACTATATTACCTCACAAAAATAAAAAAGGAATCGCACAACATTAGGGTGACATCCCGGAACAGGGAAAATAATTTCTTTTTTAGTTTCTTCCGGGCACTATCTATGTAGTGATTGAAGAAAAATTTCAGTTTCAATCAGCATTCAATTGCTTACGCATTGTTATTAAATACAGGTCAAATTTTTGATACACATCAGGCATTACAATTCGTATATCATATTTCCCGGCCTGAGTCAGATTATTATTTAACCAATTCAAAAAGAGATCGCATTCCTGGTTTTCTTCCATGGAAATATTTTCTACTGAAATACCAGCTTTCTTTTGTTCAAAAGCGCGTTCTAAATCCTTTATAGCCCCCAATTCGTGGCCTGATTTCCAATTAAGGTATCCCATAATAAAATTAATCTCCATATTCTTTTGCTCCATATGGGATAATTTATCGAAGATAGTAATCGCATCTTTTATTCTATCCTGAAACAATGCGATTTCTCCCAGATGAAAATTGGGATTGAGAGCTTCTTTGTTCAAATCATAGGCACGTTCGAAATAGGATTTCGCTTTCCCCGGATGAAAATATTCTGGATTTGTTACACAGAAATAAAGGGTTCCTAACTGGCTAAAAGCCCTTTCGCCCCGGGGATTTAACTCAATTAGTTTTTCCCAGGATTTTTGTGCTTTGTCAATTTGCCCCACTTTCATGTACATATTTCCGATGTAATAAAGCGCGTCATTATGATTGGGTGATAATGTAAGGGCTGCCTCATAGGCAATAATTGATGAGTCCGATACATTGTGCAACCGGTACTGCGTAGCCTGGTTATAATTGGTCCAGAATATTTGAATAGAATCTGAGTTTGCTGCTTTTGATGAAGAGCTATTGGATTCGGTTTTCTTCCAATTTTTAGTGAATGTAATTCCTGCAAATGCCAGGAGCAGGATAATTGCTACAATAATAAATTCTTTACTTTTCATAAAAATTTTATCAATTATGAATGGGCGCACTAGGTTTAATTTGGTTTTGACCTTCGGTAATTTCCAGGCGTTCATTTACCGGAATATCGAGAAACTGTTGGCTGAGCCCGTCAGGCCAATTAACATTAAGCGTATCTACCGATTTAAATTTTGATAAGCCAAAATGCTGCACCAGGCTGTTTTGGGATAAATAGGAGCTTTGATTATTAACTTCCCGGATTTGAGAAACATTGCCACTTACTATTTTTATTTTAGCACCCATGGCCGAACGGTTACTTTTTGTACCTGTAAGTTTTATTTCGAGCCAGTTATTTTTATTTCCACCGTCGTTTCTTAGCAACACTCCTTCCCCACAATTATTTACAATAAACATATCAACGTCTCCATCATTATCATAATCACTTAAAGCCGCTCCCCTTCCGACATTTTTACGGGAAAGCGATTCTCCACTCACCGAAGTGACATCGGCAAATCCTTTTTCAGGTCCTTCATTCCAAAAAAGAAGATTATCCATCGGAATCAGTTCTTTGGGATTACCTTCCTTTTGGTTAGTACTTCCGTTAATCACAAATAAATCGAGCCGGGTATCATTATCATAATCAAAAAAGGAGGTAGCCCATCCTACATAATCGAAAGAAATTTGTCCGAGGCCATACCTTTCTGTCTCATCCTTAAATTGAAGCGGAATACGGTTATTGGAATTTTTATCAACGTTAAACTTATTTACAAAGAAACTATTTTCTTCTGCCAGCCAATGTGTTACAAACAACTCCATGTTTCCGTTATTATCCCAATCCCCCACTGCAAGGCCCATAGCGCCCCGATAGTCTGATACGTGCGCCAGACGGCTTTCTTCACTGAACGTGCCGTCGCCCCTATTCAAATACAACATATTATAGGTGACATCATTGGCAACGTACAAATCAGGCCAGCCATCATTGTTAATGTCACACCAAGAAGCAGAGAGACTCTTTCCATTTGGGTCCGCTACTCCGGCAGAAAAGCCAACCTCAGTAAAAGTTCCATTTTTGTTGTTGTGATATAATAAATTTCTTTCAGGAGGAAAAGAAAGAGGATTGATATCAGGAGGTTCTTCATTGTTTCCCCTGAGGGCTACTTTCGTCTTTGCCAACTGGCTGTATTTTACATAACCACAAACATATAAATCTAAATAACCGTCTTTGTCATAATCGGCAAAACTGGCCCCTGTCCAAAATCCCTCAGCATTTCCTAAACCTGACTTTTTGCTTTCATTTGTAAAAGTGCCGTTTCCGTTATTGTGATACAATATATTCTTACCAAACGAAGTGATAAAAATATCAGGATACCCATCGTTGTCAACGTCTCCTGCGGCTATTCCCATACCACATCCCTGAAAATTTATCCCGGCGTTTTTTGTAACATCTGTGAATGTCCCATTTCCTTTATTATGATAAAGCATGCAATGAGCTGGTGATTGATTAACCTGATCTGGAGTCATTGTCAGCGGACCCGCTTCGTTTATTATTAATAAATCGTCGTACCCATCCCGGTCATAATCCAGCCAGGCAACACCGGATCCCATGTCTTCAGGCAATTGCGAGCTTCGTTGTCCATAAAAATGCTTAAAATATATTGCGGAACTTGTTGTGGCATCGGCGAAGGCAATTTGAGGATAATTCTCTGGAAGAGTTTTAGAAAATTCTGAAGTAACGCCATTTACATTTTCTCCGGTAATATAAAGCTTTCGTTTTTCTTTCTTAAAAAAGATAAAAATTAATGCAACGGCAATTAGGATTGCCAGCAGGCTTGTTAAATAATTGGATTTTTTTCTTTTTGAAACAGACATAAAATAGGATGGATGTTCTTTATGAGTGAGTTTTAATAATTATCTTTTTTTGTTCGCGGGATAAAACCGTAACGGGAGCCGTGATAGGAGCTTTACCCTCATTATTGAAGAAAAGGTTAAGAAAAAACTGGTTGAATTTTCGGTAGCACAATTCCGCATTCACATAAAGCGTATCGTTTTTATGAGAATTACCGATTGTACCTGGATTGTAAATAAAATTATATTTTAATTGGTCACTGAAACCCGGATAAAGTGACCGGCTGGATTTTATACCCACCAGTTCCCATAAATTATGCCTGTCAATATCATTGCCGTATTGATCCACCGGCTGTGAACGATATATAAATGATCCGGCGGGAATAAAGTTATCTTTATCAAGTACTCCGGAGGAATACACGATATTACCATGACTGTCTTTTACTGTTAATCTAATCCAGGCCTGAATCAGATCGAGAGGACCAGTAGGAAAACTATGCCCGGATTTATTATTAGAAACAGTCACTTCTATCCCCACATTTTGACCAATGGCTATTGAATCCGGAACTCCTAAATCAATGGGGAGGGTCAGGCCATTATGCCATTTATCTTTTATTTCTGGAATTTCCATTTCTCCCTTTAGCCATTTTTCTACTAATTCTACCTGCGTTTTACTATCAGGAAGGTTCAATAAAGCTGGTATAAACTGGTTTCCTCCCAAAAACCGATGGCTTCGGTGCTTACTATCGTGAGGAGTTCTATTGTAATCCAGCGAATCCCCATTAGACGGATCAAATGTAGATAACAATGGCATGTGGCATTCGCGACATTCAATTGTTTTCACGTTTTCGCCAGGATGATTCCAGTGGCTTTTTCTCCAGTTGTCATATTGATTTTGCAATTGAACTGAGCCCACGCCATTCACTTTTTCATCAATAAATTGTTTATGACAGGTGCCACAGAATTCCGGTGTCTTTAAAAGGGTCCTGTTGAAAGTTGCAATGTGATATTTCGGATAGGCCCGAATCAAAAAATCACTTAAAAATTTCGCGGCCTTTCCATTTCCTAATTCAAACATATAAGGAGTTCTCTTGGCAATTTCATATTGAGCATTTCCCTGTACGTCAACTTTTGACATCGAGTGACAACTCACACAGGATACTCCCTCATCCAATCCCTTTGCATTGGTAAGCGTTTTATCATCCAGG
>JAHEZA010000286.1 GCA_023251335.1 Chitinophagaceae bacterium
TGCTTTTATTTGGGGTATGAGAAATATTGTAATGCTATTGTTTTGCGCCGACATGCTGTTTTCATGCAAAGGCAATAAAAATATTCCTGACGTTTCCTCCATAAAAATAAATGTAGAAACGAAAAGATTTGAACGGGATTTTTTTGCCATAGATACCAATAATGTAGCGGAGTCTCTAAAAACGGTCTTAAAAAAATATCCTGATTTTTTACCTGATTTTACTTTTAATATCCTCGGCCTGGATCTTGACAGCTTATTAATACCGAACAACCTGCAGGATCAAGCTATCCGTATGTTCATACATGATTATATGCCAATAAAAGATTCCGCAGCGTTAATGTATAAGGATTTTTCAAAAGAAGCAGAAGCCATAAAGCAGGGCTTGCAATTTGTAAAATATTATTTTCCAAAATATCAAACGCCTGAGCATATCATCACTTTTATTGGCCCGATCAATGCGAATTTTGAAACTTCTTTCGGCGTGCAAGGTGATGTACTAACTACCAATGCCTTTGGTATCGGGCTTCAGCTTCATCTTGGAAAATATTTTTCATTCTATAGAACGCAGGAAGGATTAGAACAATACCCCGATTATATATCTAACAATTTTGACGCAGAACACATTCCTGTAAATTGTATGAGAAATGTGATAGATGATATGTTCCATGATAAAACAAACGGTAAAGCGATGGTAGAACAAATGGTGAGCCGCGGAAGAAAGATATTTTTGCTGACAAAGTTTTTACCGTACACGCCGGAATATGTTTGTATAGGCTATACAAAACAGCAACTGGCCGACAGCTATAATAACGAAGCCGTAATATGGAATCTGTATTTGAATAATAACTTATTGAATAGCACCGACCCAAATATCATAAAGAACTATATCGGCGAAAGCCCTAAAACACAGGAACTGGGCGAAGGCGCGCCTGGAAATATCGGCACCTTTTCCGGTTTGCAGATTGTAAAAAAGTATATGGAGAAATATCCCGAAACTACCCCTGAAGATTTGATGAAATTAAACACGCGGGACATTTTTGATAAGGCTAAATACAAGCCGCGCTCTTAGTTGAGCTTGCTGGGGGCGATCATTTCAAAAGCAGGAATTTTAATAATAAAGGTTTGCTTATTGTAATTGTTTTCCATGAAATACATTCCATGCATTTTGCCTATTTCACTTCTTAAATTGCAGCCGCTTACGTACTGATATTTTTGCCCGGGATTGATTACCGGTTGAATGCCTATAACGCCCTCGCCTTCTACTTCGCGATGCTCAGCGTTGCTATCAAAAATATACCAATGCCTTCTTAACAATTGCACCGGAAATGAGTTGGTATTTTCCAGGGTAATACGGTAGGCAAACATATATTCGACGTTCAGCGGATTGCTGTATTCGGGTTGATAAAAAGTTTCAACGCTTATATTTACTCCTTCAGAAATTTGTGAAACCATGGCTTTAGATTTATAAAGTTATTAAAACAGATTAACTATATGAATTAAATTTTCCGTGTTTTAGAAAAGCCATTCTTCACAAGCCATTGCACTATTTTGTCCCTGTGATCGCCCTGGATAATGATCTCATGATCTTTAGCAGAGCCCCCGCTGCCACAAAAAGATTTCAATTGTTTTGCAAGCCCCGCTATCTCTTCTTCTTTCATAACAAACCCTTTTACAATCGAAACCGTTTTTCCTCCACGATGTTTTTTGTCGAGAACTACTTTTAGCAGTTGTTCGTTTGGTGGCAGCGATTCAACATTTTCTTCTTCCTTTTCAAAATCAAAATCAGGAGAGGTTGAATAAACAATGCCTGTCTTATTATATAACTTTTTCTTTGGCATATTATTGTTTTATTTCCGCTTTTAAACTTAAGTCTAGGCTTTTTGCCTGGTGAATAATGGCGCCGCTCGAAATAAAATCCACCCCCGTGGCCGCATACGATTCTATATTTTCCAATGTGATGCCACCACTGGCCTCGGTTTCGTATTTTCCATTGATTATTTTCAGCGCTTCCTTTATCTTTTCCGGAGAAAAATTATCCAGCATAATACGGTTAATTTTTCCGGTGGCCATCACTTTTTTCACATCTTCTATGCTCCTGGTTTCCACTTCTATTTTTAAACCCGGTTTCTTTTCCCGGACATACTTCCAGGCTTTTTCTATGGCTTTTTCAATGCCGCCGCTGAAATCAATATGATTGTCTTTCAGCATGATCATATCATACAAACCAAAACGATGATTGATGCCACCACCTATTCTGACTGCTTCTTTTTCCAACAGGCGAAAATTTGGCGTGGTTTTCCTGGTATCTAATAATTTGGTTGAATAGTCTTTTAGTTTATCTGTAAATTTTTTCGTGAGCGTGGCAATGCCGCTCATTCGCTGCATGCAGTTAAGCACCAATCTTTCGCAGGTAAGAATCGTATGAATTGTAGCTTCTACCTCAAAGGCAATTTCTCCAACGTGCATTTCATCGCCGTCTTTTTTTATTTTTTTTAAAACTGACGGTGGTTCTACAAAGTGAAATATCTTTTCTGCCACGTCTATTCCTGCAATAATGCCTTCGTCTTTTATTTTAAGTATCGCTTTTCCTTTTACGCCAGCATCTATGATTGAAAGCGTAGAATGGTCTCCATCGCTCACATCTTCTTTTAGCGCATTTGAAATTAGTTCTTCGAGTTGGTGCTGAAAATCTTTATCATCTGTCATAAAACAAAATTAGTCCTATTTATTTGTTTGCTGTATTTGATAGATACGGTTTGTTATAAATCCGAAAAAGAAAAAACCAACACATAGCAAAAGAGAATTGAAATGCAAAAAGTGATTATTTGCTCATTTACTGTTTTTCTTAAAGCCTCTAAGATCCTTTATTCTTTTAGCCGACATATTTTGGGAATTTGCAACACTTGGAAAAAGAAACCGGCATGGTCATACAAATTCAAACATGTCATGTCAACAACATTTTTAAAAAAAATCCTCAGGCCATGCAACGAAAAGAAAGTTTTTGTTGTCAATATATGAGTCAATATATGAAATGACTTTACAAAGAAACTTTTTACCCCACAATCACTCGTCTGAAAAATGAAAATGCTTTTCTGCATAGTAGATGAGAATAGTCCACCGCGATAGCACAGCTCTTACGTATAAAAATCGTGTATCATTAGTTTAAATGCTTTCAATTATGAAAAAAATATTTTCTATCGCTAAATTCTGTTTCTTATTGATTACTTGTTTGTGCTTTAGCAATTGCAACAAAAATAAAAACAAATCAAATATTATACTGTACAATAAATCGATTACTACCATCCAATCATACATTCACGGCAAGTGGGAACTGATATATGGTAAGGGAGGAGTTGCTACTACCACACAATATTATCATAACAATTTTTGGGAATTTAATAATGCGAGAGTAAAAATCTTAGACAACGTAAATATTGTTGCTGATACAACTATCTATTGGAATTATGATTTAGGTTCTTTTACAAATGGAGATTCTACTTTTTTAATGAAGTTTTACGATAAGGAAAATGTTCCATGGGTTTACGTTGTAGATAGAATTTATAATGATACATTGATATTGCATGATAATTCTTCCGACGCATATTTTTACCATTTTGCGAAATCAAATTAACCAATTTTAAATTTTTTTTTATGAAAAATATTTACAGCTTGCTTTCAGCAGGCATATTGTGTTGTTGCACCTATTTTTTACAGGCACAAAATATTGATACAACGGGATTGCAAAGAAATGAAAACGGCAAAATAAGATTTGCTCATGTATCCAATGTCAAAATGGTTAATGCCATTAGTATTTTAAAGAGCGCTTTGCAGGCAAACGGTAAAGATTCATTTGCATTGGAAAAGGAAACTACTGATCAACTGAATATGACGCATCAGCGTTACCAACAGTACTACAACGGTGTGAAGGTTCAAAATGCAGAATATATGGTACATGGTAAAAATGGGATAATAACAACAATAAATGGTGATTTTCAAATTGTAAATATTGCTTCGGTAACGCCGCTTCTTTCAGAAAAGGAAGCACTCATCTATGCTTTGAAATATGTAAATGCAAAAGAATATAAATGGCAGGATTCTTCAATGGAAAAATTTATACAGGAAAAAACAGCTAATCCTGATGCAACTTATTATCCTAAGGGTGAATTAATAATTGAAAGAGATTATTTGAGAGGAGCGAAAGCGTTATTGTTATCATGGAAGTTTTCTATTTCTTCGTTAAGCCCTGACAATGAGCAATTGATATATGTAAATGCAAATACCGGGGAGGTAATTAACAGCACCCCCGAAATGCTTGACGCAAATACGCCGTTAACTGCAGAGACCGAATACAGCGGTACATTGAGCATAACCGGCGATTCATTTGGTGCAAGTTTTCGCCTTAGAGAAAACAGAAATGGAGTGAGCATAGAAACA
>JAHEZA010000287.1 GCA_023251335.1 Chitinophagaceae bacterium
CAACGGAAATGGTATTCCCGAAAAAATAAAAGATAAAATATTTCAGCCCTTTTTTACTACAAAGCCAACAGGACAAGGAACAGGATTGGGTTTAAGTTTGAGTTATGATATTGTAAAAGCCCATGGTGGAGAAATAAAAGTGGAGAGTAAAGAAGGAGAAGGAAGTACCTTTATTATTCAGTTACCAGTTGTTTAAAAAACTTTTTATGAATCATCCCAGGCACCATGCTTCCCGCACCCAGTTTCAGTTAGAAAGATTTATTTTTTTTACCGATGCTGTTTTTGCCATTTGTATTACCCTTCTGGTAATCGAAATAAAAGTGCCTGACAGAGACCAACTGCATATCTATACTGATGCAACTCTATGGGATTATCTTTCTCACAATTCACTGAAATTCTTTGGCTTCTTTATTAGCTTTGCTATAATAGGCCACTACTGGTCTGTACATCATCGGATATTTGGTTATGCAAAAAATTACACTACCTCATTACTTTGGATAAATCTGGCATTTCTTTTTTCCGTAGTGTTGCTTCCTTTTAGTTCGGGTCTGTTGGGAGAGTATGGTTCAGACACGGACATGCTGATTCCTTATGCAGTGTATGTGGCCAATATGTTCTTTACCGGCCTTATGAATTGCTGGCTTTGGATATATGTGAGCAATCCGAAGCGCGATTTGCTTACGCATAAAATATCCGAAGCAAGGATACATCTGGGCGTTTACAGAAGCCTTATCATTCCGGTTGTATTTTTGTTCGCGCTGTTTGTGTCTTTCTTTCTTCCGTTAACTTCACGTTTCATCCCTGTGATCATACCGCTAATTTTGCATTGGGGGATGAAGGGACTGGAGAAAAAAGCTGATCAAAAAGAAGAGAGTGTGTCATTGGATACACTTAACGTTACCACAGAGCAAACGGAGGAAGTGTGACCAGCAAACGTTTTTAAAAAAATTGTTTTCATGAAATGAACCAGATGAAAAAATTTATTTTTCTGTTGTTGAGTTACTTTGCCACTTTTTTGGCAGTGAAGGCCCAGGCGCCTGTTGGCACTATAAAGCAAACTTCGGGAAACCTATCATCACAAGCAGGTTTGTTTGATTCTGATTCAATTTTCACGATTAGTTTAAAAGGTAATATCCGAAAATTATTAAATGACCGGAATGGAGAACCCAGACCCTTCCCGGTGATACTTAGTTACACAGGAGATGACAGCAGCGCTATTTCAATACCGATCACTGTAAAAACAAGAGGCCATTTTAGGAGGCAGTCAGGCACCTGCCGTTTTCCACCGTTGCAACTTGGTTTTTCTAAAACAAGCGATTCTTCATCGTCGTTTTTTCCCAAAAAAGGTTCATTGAAATTGGTGATGCCTTGTAACGGTGATGACTATGTTATTTATGAATGGCTTGTGTACAAATTATATAATCTCGTTACGCCGGAAAGTTTCAGGGCAAGACTTGTAAAAGTAAAACTGGTGGATGAAAAAAATAAGAAAATGCCCGAATCTTTCTATGGAATTATCCTGGAAAGCGAAAGCCAAATGGCTGACCGCAACCATAGTGTCACTGTAAAAAAGGGTATGCGCCCTCAACAAACGATGTACCAGGCCTTTTTGAAAATGGCTGTTTTCGAATACCTGATTGGAAATACAGATTGGTCGGTTGAATACCGCCAAAATATAAAACTGGTTGCCGCTGATTCTTTATCTCTTCCGGTGGCCGTTCCTTATGATTTTGATCACGCAGGCATTGTGGAGGCACCCTATGCAAAGCCTGCAGAAGAATTGAAATTGCGTTCTGTCCGGGAGCGCCGCTACCGTGGTTATTGCATAAACGATATGAAACAATTTGATAGCACGGTTGCGTTTTATAACAGCCTGAAAAATGAGATTTATAAAACCTATACAGGTTGTTCTTTGCTGGATGATAAATATATTAATGCCACCGTAAAGTTCCTCGATGAATTTTATACAACTATAAATAATCCGGAAGAGTTAAAGAAAGAATTTCAATACCCTTGTGATCCCAATGGAACCGGGAATGTTATTATAAAAGGATTGAGAGAAGATTAATCCAGCTACAAGTCCCTCGCTTTTATCCGAATCAATTTATTCATATCAACTCAATTAAAACTATTCTGTTCTTGCATTGTCTATAAATATTTTTTTCACCTGGTCAGGTTTGTTGATCATCTCAAAAAATTCATCCAGGTATTGGGTCATTTCTTTTTTGCTCTTCGAAGTAAGCAAGTCAAAATGATTGATCAGGTTGTAGATGCTGTCTTTCTGCGCCTTAAATATGTCCAGCACGCTATTTATTTCTTCAATAGTTTTAGGAAAATCCCGATACACCCGCTCCCTTACACTGGTAGTATGAAACATGGGATCCGGCACAGCATAATTAGAATTAACCAATCCGGAAAAATCAAAATCATAAGGTACCACATAAGGCTTTTGAGTGGAATCAGTTTTTGAGATGAGTAGCTTTGTGTTATGATCTGACCCAACGCCCCAGTCGGTATTACCGATCATGTATTCGAATATGGCTACTGTAGCCATCTGCATGCGATCCGCATCCCTTGGATCTAATTTTCCGTTCTCCCGGTATTTGCAGTGGTTTCGTTTGGCAACGCTTTTGGTACTTTCCATAAGAAAACCGTGTTCAGAAAGCGTCTTCTTTTTACCGGTGTTGTCCACAAAGTTTATATTCAAAAGACGCACACGAAAACTCATGTTTGTGATCAGGTTATACATTTTATAAATCAGGAACTCTCTCAACAGACATTGCTCGTCTGTTTCCGAATTCTTACAACGATTTACCAGTTTAAGGTCTTCTAATGGATTAGTAAAAGCGGTCGAGTCATAGTTGAAAATGATTTTCAACGGGGGCATACTGCAATTGGCTTTCCTGAAATGCCCTCTGGTCTCAAGTGCTATGGAATCGTTTACCGTAGTGCCGTCTATATCTGTAAAGCTTAAATTACCGGGAAAGCGAGCTCCTGTTTTATCCTTCCGCCTGTAAAGATTTACCATGTTGGTGGTGATGGTCGCACTGATGACAGAAGTGTCTTCAAAAAATTTTACTTTATCAAGCCCAACTTTTTGTGCAGTTACGCCCTGGAAAGTTGCAAACGAAAAGATGAAGAATAAGGTGATAAATGCTTTCAAAATTATTGGTATTATTTATAAATTAATGGAATCAGACGTTTAGGTCGTGACGCATACGATCCTTTTGTATTCAATCCAATCGCTGTTCTAAGCCTTTTTCTTTTTTGCTTGAACAAAAAAGAAACAAAAAATTCAAGGACAACCCGATCGCTCCGCGCGTTTGTCCGGCCATCCCACCGCTACTCCGCCATGTGTCTAACAAATATCCAAGCTTCGTAATTAATGAGGACCTCGATCATTCTTCAATAAAACTGTCGACCACTCCACAATTTGTTATAACTTAGAGAGAAAACGTTGATTCTGGTGCCTGGCAACTGGTGAACTTTGGACACGTTGGCTCTATAATTCACGTTATCGCGACCAATGCGCTTAACTCATTAAAATTAAAATCAAAATCGAACGATGACCTCGCATCTTTTTAATCTATTTTGAAACCTCTTCAATCACGCGACCAATAGATCCTCCTGGCATTTGAATATGCAACATAGCCGCCAGGGTAGGGGCTATGTCCGTCATGTAAACTTCCCTGTTGGTTTTACCCGGCTTTACATTCCATCCATACCAGACCAATGGAATGTGCGAATCATAAGGGTTCCATGAACCATGTGTGGTTCCTCCTATTGCAAATCCCGGTATCCATTGAGGCTTCAAAAGAATTTGAATGTCACCGCTTCTTGAGGGATAATATCCATTGATAACGCTGTTTTTAATCGTTGTATTTAGTGTGACATCATTTAATGCATCCAACATGAAGGCCCTGTAAACACCAGGCTGCTGCTCCAGGAAATTTATAACCATATCACAAACCTTCGCCTTGTCAATTTTTGAGGATGAAGCAATTGCATTTCGATCCAAAAATACCTGGTTATTAATGATGCCTACGACCAGGTTGTCGGTTTTAAATTTATCTTTTAATAAAGCATTGAGTTGATCCGGGATTTTTTGATCATCAAAACTCCCGGCAGGAATTTTATGTTGTTTCAAAAAGGTTGGAACCTGCGTCACTCCATGATCAGCGGATAGAAAAAGAAGGTATCGGCCTTTGCCAATTTCAGTATCCAGGAAGTCAAGGAACGCGCCGATGTCTTTATCGAGCCTTAAGAAATCATCTTCTTGTTCTACAGAATTGGGGCCAAATGTGTGTCCTATATAATCGGGTGTAGATAGGCTAATGGTTAACATATCCGTACCGGAATTTTTTCCTAACTGTTCGCCACCGACTGCCGCCCTGGCCATATCAAAAGTAAATGTATTGCCATACGGGATTA
>JAHEZA010000288.1 GCA_023251335.1 Chitinophagaceae bacterium
CTCAATTGAATTGCAATCTCCTCACCGTTTTTTTCCGTGGCTCCTATTATTGCTATTGATTTTTTCTGTGCAATACGCTTCATTTTTTGTTACACAAAGGTAGACAGGTATCTATCCACGCACCAATGACCTATGACAATAAATAGCCTTGATCTATGTCAAGTTAAAAACTTTGTGAAAATGCTTTTGTACTTGCACAGTGGCAAACTATTTGTGGCCTCCTGATAAAAAATACTCTAATATTATTAATCAAAAAAAAGGAGGAAACATTATGGCTAACATTATAAAAAGAAACAGATCAACTTCCCCATTAATTGATTTTTTCAATCCTGACTATTTCTTTGACAACAATTGGCAAAGCCGATGGGAAAAGGATTTTCCGGCAGTGAATATAGCAGAAAATGAAAAAAATTATTCCCTGGAAGTTATAGCGCCGGGCTTCCATAAAGAAGATTTTAAATTGAAGGTAGATGATGATGTGCTTGTTATCAGTGCAGAGTCGAAAACGGAACATAAAGAAGACGGCAACGGGAAAGAAAAAGATTACACACGACGCGAATACAGCTACAATTCATTTACGCGCAGTTTTCAATTGCCGGATAATGTAAAAGACGACAGTATTTCTGCTGATTATAAAGATGGCATATTAAACATAGAATTGCCTAAGTCGAAGGTACAGGTAAAAGCAACAAAAGAAATTGCGATTAAATAAACGGGTAGCGATAATTGTTGGTGATTATTTCAAAAGGGCGTCCATGCGGGCCGCCCTTCTATTTTGAAAAGGATCTGTAATTATTTTCTCAGATTCATTTTATCATATACCTCCGGATCTACCGGGTATGGAATGCGTTGTCCGTTCAATGCGGCAACAACGTTTTGCGCCGCGATCGTTGCCATTGCATCCCTGGTCTTAATGGTGGCGGTGCCAATGTGTGGCAACACTGCCACGTTGGGCATGGTCAATAATACATTATCCGGCGCCATCGGTTCCGGATTGGTGACATCCAAACCAGCGCCCCAAATGGTTCCATTTTGCAAAGCTTCTATAAGATCGTTTTCATTATGAATAGCGCCCCTTGCGGTATTAATGAAAATGGACGAAGACTTCATAAGAACGAAAGCCGATCTGTCAAACTTATTTATTGTTTCATCCGATAATATGGTATGCGCAGAAATAATATCGCTCGTTTTTAATAGCTCTTCAAACGAAACCATTTTGGCGTTCAACGCTCTTTCCGCATGTTCGTTGTGATTCCTGTTGTGATAAAGGACTTTCATATTATACGCTCCCACGCATCGCTTTGCCATTTCAAATCCAATATTTCCCAAACCATAAATTCCCAGCGTTTTACCATAAGGCTCAATGCCAAGATTGGCAGTAGGCTCAAAGAAATTCCAGTCGCCATTCACTATTCTACGATACTGGTAAAATGCTTTACGCGAAACGGCAAGCATCAATAAAAAAGCAGTGTCTGCGGTGGCTGCGCTCACCACGCCAGGTGTGTTTCCAACAGGTATTTTCAATTTAGTGGCCTCAGCAATATCTACCCTGTCGAATCCAACAGAGTGTAAGGAAATGACTTTTAAATGTTTACATGCATTCAAAAAATGTGCGTCAATCACACTGTAACCGGCTATAATAATCGCATCGCTTTTTTTACTTTTTTCTATTAATTCTCCTGGTGTCAGATTGCGCCTTTCTTTCCATTCTTCAATTTCTATTCCTGCATCATGCAATAATTTTAATCCTGCTTCCGGTATTATGTTCGTGATAAATACTTTCATGATTAATAAATCCTGATTACAATCTTTTATATTGATATATCAGAACTATAAAGATAAGAAATCACGTTAAGAGGCAATTTCAAAGAGAAAATGATAACGAATTACTAACTCATTTTCGTTCAGACATCTGCCCGCGTATACGGCTCAGCGTTTCGGGTGTGATACCGAGATAAGAAGCAATCATATGTTGCGGAATTCTTTGAAGGCATCCGGGAAAATTATTAATAAGCTTGGTATATTTCTCTTCGGCGCTTTCACTCATAGACGACATTAATCTTCGTTGTGTGGCAATAAGGCTGTTTTGAATCAGGATACGAAAGTAGCGCTCGAAAGCAGGCACCTTGTCAAGCAACATATCCCACGATGATTTAGAGATTAAAAGTAATTCGCATACTTCCATCGCTTCTATATGGTATTGCGAAGGCTCCTGGGTGAGAAAGCTATAAAGATCTCCGGCCCACCAACCCTCCATTGAAAATTGAAGGATAGGCTCATTGCCTTTTTCATCTACGGTAAACATTCGCAACATTCCTTTTTCTACAAAAGCCGTGTACTTGCTCACGTCTCCTTCCTGCAACAGGTATTGCCTTTTGCGCAATTTCTTTGGAATAAAAAGTGTTTTTGCAAATTCGAACTCATCCGCCTTGACCGAAACTTTTTCTTTGACGCTTTGCAATAGGAGTTCAAACATTTACGATGGTTAAGATTATTAATTTGACAAATTTACTCGAAAATTATGTGCCTGAAAATCAAGGCCCACAAATCGAACTAATTTTTATTTTTTAGAGAAATGCCGTTTAGAGATTTAAAAGTAAAGCACAAAAAAACTGTTCAGTAAACAAACATTTTCCACGAATTTATATTCTGCTGTAAAAAATTATTCCTTATCCGTTAGGATGGAAACGCTAAAAATGATTCCTTGGCGGGCATATTAATCTTCATTTAAAAATTAAATAGCTTTGTTATGAAAGCACTATCTCGATCTTTAAAATATTTTCTGCAGGCTATTCTGTTCGTTCTTGTTTAAATTATGGAATAGCCTGAAACATTCATAGAAAAAAATTGTCAAAGTTGATTGACGTGAAAAAGTTGAAAAGTTCATCGTGAACTATAAATAAAAATAATCAGTCATTTATAATGATTTTCTGAATGAAAAAAAGATGGAAATTTGCGGGAACGAATTACTTCCTCCTTATCACCTAAATTTTCAGTCATGAAACATTTTTTTACGCTATTCATCTTTATCTTACCGGCCGGTTTAACACAGTTGTCTGCTCAGCCTATTCTCACCGCAGCAAACAGCCAACCACAAATCGGAGATATTTTCAGCAGCCAATATGCTTATACGGGCGGCGTGGCAATCGGCATTACAGGAGCCAACCAGGTATGGGATTACAGTGGCCTTACAGATAGCGCCGCAACTTCTGTGACCCAGTTCGTGAGCCCAGCCAGCACTCCTTACGCTGCAACATTTCCAGGGGCCAACCTCGCAGCACAGGTAGTTGATACCGGCACGACGGCATATCTTTATTATAATGCGACTTCAAGTGAATTATCCGTGATAGGGACGCAATTGGACACTCTTTCCGGCATGTACAATCACCCAATAAGCCTGCAAAAATATCCTCTTACCTATCCTGGCAGTTTCAATGACAGCTCCACCCTATTTAGCAGCGTTTCGGGAACTCCGTTACCCGAGGTATTGCAATTAGACACAACAACGGTAACCGGTTACGGCACATTAAAATTGCCGGGAGGGCAGACTTACAACAACGTGCTACAAATAAAAAGAGCCGTGACTCTAAAGGTGTCTTTTTTTTCGATCACCGCTATTTCCATTTTGTACGAAACACCAGGTTATCCTGGCCCGCTGCTAAGTTATTCTTTAAGTACTGATGGAACCGCTATAACAGACATCACTTATGGAACCAGCGTTATTTTACCTCTACGGTTTATTTCGTTTACAGCTATCTCCAATAAACAGGGTGTTAGTCTAAACTGGCAAACCGGCGATGAGCTACACACCGGATATTTCAACGTGCAACACAGCATGGATGGCAGTAACTTTACGAACATCGGGCAGGTGGCTGCAGGTGGAAGTGGTTCTCATGACTACAATTATACAGATATACATCCATCACAGGGCGATAACTATTATCGCATACAGGAAATGGATATAGATGGGAAAATCACCTTTTCAACTATAGCACGCGTTAATATAAATAACCTTTCGATAAATAAATTTTACCTGCTTAACAACCCTGTTCAAAATATTCTTCGGGTACATATAGGAGTTAGTACTCCCAATTCAGTGTTGATGATATTTGATATGGCAGGTAAATTGGTGCTGCGCACAGCGGCGACGGAGGAAGACATACAACAAATTGACGCGTCCACTTTAACGCCTGGAATTTATACCATTCAATACATAAGCGCGACAACAAAAATTAGTAAAAGATTTGTGAAGGAATAATGGAATAATAATGGAATGCCGGTAAAACGAAACCCGCGCTGGAATTAGTACCAGCGCGGGTTTTTTATAAATTCCGTTGACCAGATAAAAGACGTTCGAAGTAAAATTTTTCTTCTAAAAATAAAAATCCTACATAAAAGTTCGTTT
>JAHEZA010000014.1 GCA_023251335.1 Chitinophagaceae bacterium
GAATATGAACGTGTTACTGTTGGCCGTTTCCTGCGTGTTGGTTTTGTTTTATCAATGGCATGTAATGCGCCACTTGCCAACAGTAGATTGCCTTCCGTTCAAGAAAGGGGGTAACATCTTAAAACTAAGAAACATGCCGGCAGACGCTATTCCTGATAAGAAAGAGTACAGATTTGTTTATCAAAAAGATGGCAAAAAGCAAAATTTTACCATCAAGGATCTTCCGGATTCTTCCTGGGAATTTGTGAGCAGGGAAGATTTTATTGTTGAAAAAGGTAAAAATAATGAGCCTCCGATCAAAGACTTCTATTTAACTTCCTTATCCGGAAATGATACGACCGAAGCAGTATTAAGCCTGGATGCCTCCTATTATTTATTTTTTGTAAAAGACTTTTCAAAGACAGATAGATGGCTTGACAATTTTAAAAGCATTTACAGTAAGGCAACTAAAAATAACAGGCTAATATATATCATCACACCCGAAACGGTGCAGGCTGCGAATTTTTTTAATACGCAACATTCTTTTAATATCCCGGTATTAAGCCTTGACGCTACTTCTTTTAAAACCGCTGCCCGCACGGATCCTGAGCTTTACCTGATGAAAGGGTCAATCGTAAAAAACAAGTGGGGATGGGCCGATTTGAAAAATGTTTTGAAAAATTAGCGTACAACAATGTTCCAACTTCTCATAAAAAAATTAGGATACGGTGTACTGGTATTAGCAGGAGTCGTTGTGGTAGTTTTTTTTATTTTCCAGGCATTTGGGGATCCTGCCAGAATGGTGTTGGGACAAACAGGCGATAAAAAAACGATGGACAACATTCGCAAGGAATTGTATCTTGATCAACCAAAATGGAAACAGTTTATTTTTTATCTGAATGATATTTCACCAATTGCTATTCATACCCGGAAAGAAATAAAGGACAAAGATCTGCACGGTTTTTTTATTGGAGCCTCCAACCCGGCTAGTTATTGTTTTGCAATTAAAATTCCTTACCTGCGCAGGAGCTATCAAACGAAAAAGCCTGTAACAGAAGTGCTCATAGAAGCATTGCCAGGCACGATAATGCTTGCCACTGCTGCAATGTTTTTCGCGATAATTATTGGGATTTTTCTGGGTGTATTGGCGGCTGTAAAACAAAACACATGGTTAGATACCTCTTCCGTATTTGCGAGTGTGGTTGGTATTTCGGCTCCGTCGTTTTTTATGGCTATTGTGATTGCCTATTTATTTGGGCTGGTATTACACGACTATACCGGCCTCTCGCTTACAGGAAGTTGGTTTAATATAGACCAGGTAACGGGGAAACGCTATCTTACTTTGCAGAATTTGATATTGCCGGCGCTGACCCTTGGTATCAGGCCATTATCCATCATTACTCAATTAACCAGGAGCTCTATGCTGGATACGCTTAACCAGGATTATATCAGAACAGCTTATGCGAAAGGATTAAGCAAAAGAAAAGTAGTATTTTATCATGCATTACAAAATGCTATAAATCCGGTATTGACAGCTATTACGGGTTGGTTTGCAGAGTTGCTTGCCGGCGCTTTTTTTGTAGAGTATATTTTCGGATGGAAGGGAATTGGAAAGGTTACAGTAGATGCATTGGAAAAATTAGATTACCCTGTAGTGATGGGGTCGGTACTTTTTGCTGCAACTATATTTGTTCTTATGAATATTTTTGCAGATATCCTTTATGGTATCATAGACCCACGGGTGAAGATGAAGTAATGAGGTTGCAGTAAATGAGTAAAAAATGCACATTCTTATTTCGACAAAAAGCGCTTTGTTGAACTTGTTATCTATCAATAGCCGGAGGCAGCATGAATGCGCTTAAATACTTTCTACCGGAAATATTTTTAATAAAAATTTTTTTTCCGGAGAATAAAGTATAAATTTGTACTCAGTATATAAAATATTATACCATGGCTAAAAAATCAACACCAAAAGAATATGAACCAAGGGATGAAAACGTAAGCATGCTTGAAGAACCCATGGAAATGTATGGATATGCAGGTGCAAATGTTGGAAAATGGGCTATTCTTTCCGGAGCAGCCAGCAAGCCTGAAAGCCAGATGACTTCATTTGAAAAAATGGATGTAGTAAGAAATGGAGTAAGCAAAAAAGATTTAGAGCTTTTAAAGAAAAAAGCTGCATTGGATTACTCGATGCTTGCGAAAGCATTGTCTGTTACGCGGGCTACTTTGATAAATAAAAAGAAGGAGCAAAAATTTAATATGGCTCTCAGTGAAAAAATTTTTAGTCTTGCAGATTTATATTCTTTTGGATTCGAGGTTTTTGGAGATGAAAGCCTTTTTAATCAATGGATGCTCAATCCCAATCGGGCTTTAGGAGGTCAGGTTCCTTACGATTTAATAGACAATCAATATGGCCGTGAAGAAATCAAAAATCTTATAGGCAGAATAGCCTACGGCGTTTATTCTTAATTGCGTATTCTATGGAAGTTTACAGAGTAGGCGCTACAAAATACGCACGAGATTTATCGGGCGAAGGAGCCAAATTATTTGGCGGAAGATGGAATCATAAAACTGTTCCTTGCATTTATACTTCTCAAAGCAGAGCGCTTGCTACATTAGAATATACTGTAAATATTAATATTGATGAAATCCCACGGGCACTAAGCATAACCACTTTTGATATTCCGCAATCAGAAATACGCCTGATCTCCGAAGACAAATTACCGGGAAATTGGAAGGAAACACCTGCGCCTTCTTCTACCAAAGATTTTGGAACCGCCTTATTAAAATCATCGAATTCCGCTGTTTATAAAATACCGTCCTGCGTGATGAATGAAGAGTTTAATTTTCTGCTGAATCCACTTCACCCTCAACATAAACTTTTCAAAATTATTGAAATAAAGGATTTTATTTATGATGTGCGAATTAAACTGAAGTAATCGGTTTTGGAAATATATCTTTTTGTCCTCTCATCTTATTTAAATAAAAAAACCTATTTTTTGTTTGTTTACTCGCCGAAAAAATTATAGAAGATCCGTAATAGTATTTTTAAGGAATGAATAACGAAATACGTAAAATCGCATTCAGTTAACTAATCTTTTCTTAACTTATCTTTGACCACAATTTTTTTAAGTTTTGCTTATGATAAAAAAAATCAATGAAGCGGTAGCGTTTATAAAATCAAGATACAAGGAACAACCATCTGTTGGAATCGTACTTGGAAGCGGATTAGGATCTTTTGTCAACGAAATAGAGACTGAGGCTGAAATAAGTTATAAGGATATTCCTCATTTTCCTGAAAGCACAGTGGAAGGGCACAGTGGCAAATTAATTTTTGGAAACCTCGGCGGGAAAAAAGTGGTTGCTATGGCAGGCCGTTTCCACTACTATGAAGGTTATACAACGCAAGAAGTGGTTTTCCCGATCAGGGTTTTGAAGTACCTGGGAATTCAAACACTTGTTATCAGCAATGCTGCCGGCGGATTAAACACATCATATAAGGTGGGTGATCTCATGATCATCAAAGATCATATCAGCATGCTTACCATAAATCCATTGCTTGGAAAAAATGAAAGTGAATTTGGCCCGCGTTTTCCCGACATGAGCGAACCCTATAAAAATCGCCTCATAGAAAAAGCAAAAAAAATAGCAACTGAAAATAATATCGTTATAAATGAAGGAGTGTATGTAGGTGTTACAGGTCCTACGTTTGAGACAAGATCAGAATATAAAATGCTGCATCTTCTTGGTGGGGATGCCGTGGGCATGAGTACTGTTCAGGAAGTAATAGCGGCAGTGCATCTTGGTTTGCCGGTGTTTGCGATGAGCGTGATCACAGATGTGGGTATCAGAGATGATGAAAACAAGATCACACATGAAGAAGTGCTCCAGGCTGCCAGGGAAGCTGAGCCCAAACTTACTTTGATATTTAAACAATTGATCGCACAGTTGTAAGAATTTTATAAATGGTGATTTCAAAAAAGATAATTAATAAGGTAAATACCCTTGCAAAGAAATTTGTTGCATTGATCATATTTCTTTTTTGTCTTCAATATACGTATGCGCAATTGCCGGGAAAACTTGGAAATCTCCAGGGTTTGTCAGGGGGGCGCAGCAGTGGGAGCAGCGATACCATTAGCTTTGAACATCGCGACGACCTGAAGGATTCCATCACGATTTCTTATCATTATCTTAACTCATTAACAAGAGAGCGGCTTGATTCGTCAGTAAATGATTTTGGGAAATATTATTCGGTACCGAATGGCTATGTAAACCTGGGGAATAATGGCAATGCGGCATATCCTGTTTTATTTACGCCCATTTTACGGCCTGGATTTGATGCAGGCTTTCATGCGTTTGATGTGTATAAATATGATATTCAAAACACACGCTTTTTTAAGACAACACGTCCTTATACAGAGTTAGGATATCTTTTGGCATCAGGCAAAGAACAGGTTATAAAAATACTTCAAACTCAAAACATAAATCCCGGTTGGAACATCGGCCTGGAATACCGTTTGATTTCGGCACCAGGCTTCTTTCCAACTCAAAATACCAGCCATAGCAACTACCGCTTCTCAAACAGTTACCAGGGAAAAAGAAAGCGATATGCTGCAGACCTGGTGCTTGAGGGAAACAAATTGGGTTCTTCCGAAAATGGAGGAATCCAGGCTGATTCTTTTTTGCAGGATCCCAACCGGAAAAAGCGTTTTGCTGTACCGGTAAACCTTGGGAATGACACCACAAATCAAAATTTATTTTCAAATTCTATAGCAACCGGTAACAGGTATAACGATTTCAGCCTGTTTTTAAGGCAGAGTTATGATCTGGGGAAGAAGGATTCCATTATCATCAACGACAGTACCACTGACTATCTATTTTATCCAAAGTTGCGTTTTCAATATACGCTTAATTACAGCACATCGTCTTACCGATTTAGGGATACGCTAAGCAATCTTTATGCAGCGGCAAAAGATTCCGCTTTCTATAAAGAGCACTACGATACAGCAGTAAATGTAAAAAATGGCTTTAATTTTTTAGTGAAAGATAAATGGAAAATTATCTCAAATGATTTTGTGATCAGGCAATTTCCCGAAACAAAAAACCAGGGGCAGTATATAGAAGCAGGTGTGCGAGTCGAAAACATTTCAGGACATTTTTATTCGGGGACAAAGAATTTATATAATATAATTGCCCATGGAGAATATCGAAATAAAACGCGAAATCGAAAATGGGATGCGGATCTGCACGGCGAATTCTATGCTGCTGGATTTAATGCAGCAGACTTCAACGTATATGCTTCTTTGGCGCGAGTGCTGAACAAAAAGTTTGGTGAAGTAAAGGTGAGTTTTCAAAATGTAAACCGATCGCCGTCCTACATTTATGAGGGAAGTTCTTCATTTAGTTTTGGAAATACTTTGGATACAAAAAATGAAAATATAACCGTACTAACAGCAACTGCCGTCAATCCAAAATTCAGCCTGATGGCCAGGAATATTTCCATAACGAATTATGCATATTTTAAAAATTTTTTTGAGACGGATCAGTTTGGCGGCCTTGTAAACCTAACACAGGTAACTGCCTCTACTAAAATTAAACTTGCCCGTCATTGGCATTTATATAGCGATTTTACGATTCAGCAAACAGCGGGAAACAACCCGATTCATGTGCCCCTGTTTTATACATCGCAGCGAATCGCGTTTGAGGGAAACTTTTTTAAAAATCTAAATCTCAGTACGGGTTTATTAGTTATTTATAATACGCCGTATAAAGCAGATAATTATTCGCCCATAATGGGCAAATTCTTTCCACAAGATAGTATCACCATCAGCAATCTTCCCACATTAAATGCTTTCTTTAATTTCCGGATTAAGTCCTTTACCGCCTTCACGAGTATTGAAAATCTCAATACGGTGGAATTTCCGGGATTTGATTTTACCAATAACAGTTTCGCGGCGCCACTGTACCCTACACCGGGGTTTGTTTTCAGGATAGGAATTAAGTGGGGATTTGTGAATTAATCCCATCAAAGCTGTAGAAGGCTCTTAATTTATCATTTTTACAAAATCGCGGAATGCTTCGCCGGGATTTTTTTCTTTCATAAATTTCTCTGACATCAAAAACCCACTGAAACCATTCTTTCTTAAATGACGAATCATTTCAGGATCATCTATACCACTCTCGGATATTTTGATTTTATCAGCAGGTATTTTTTTGCATAATTCAATGGAATGTTTCAAATCTACTTTGAAAGTTTTGAGATCCCGGTTATTGATACCTGTTACATCTATTTCACCACTAATGTGTTCAAGTTCCTCTTCGCTATGAATTTCAAGTAGCACGTTTAAACCAATATTTTTCGCCACTGCCGCAAGCGCTTTTACGTCTTGCTTTGAAAGACACGCTGCGATTAACAAAATAATGTCCGCGCCATAAGCTTTCGATTCAATTACCTGGTACTCATCTACTATAAAATCTTTTCTCAAAATCGGAATTTCACAGTCAGTTGCTTTCAACAGATCATTGAGCGAACCGCCAAAAAATTCTTCATCCGTCAGGATCGAAATTGCGCTTGCTCCATACTTCACATAATTGGATGTTACTTCTTCAACCGAAGATGTAACATTAATAATTCCCCTGGAAGGAGATTTTCTTTTGAACTCAGCGATGATTCCCGTCTTATCTTTTCGCAACAAAAAATCGCTGAAAGATTTCGTTTCTTTTTTAAATAAAACTTCTTTTTCCAATGCCGAAATATTTCTGATTCGTTTATCACGGATGACTTCAATTTTCTTTTTGGCAACAATAGTATCTAATATATTCATGATTGAAGATTAATTAATTTTTGAAACGCTTTATAAGCGCTCCCGCTTTCAAGGCTCTCAACACTATGCGCGTAGCATTCCTCATAATTTTTATAAGCCCCGGTAGCATACAGCGCCATTGCCGCATTAGACATCACTACAGCGTTTTGCGCCCAGGAACCCTCCCCTTTTATTATTCTCAAAAATATTTTGGCAGCTTCATCTATTGAGTTGCCTCCGTAAATATCCTGCGGCGAAACCATTCGCTTGCCCAGATAAATGGCGCTCAATATTTTCTCTCCGTCGTTGGTAATTACTTTTGTATCGCCGGTAAGAGAAATTTCGTCGTAGCCTTCCAGGCTGTGAATGATCATAAACCTTGCCTTCGATTGTTGCAGCAGGTACGAATAGATTCTCGCCATTTCAAGATTGTAAACGCCAATCATTTGAATTCCCGGTTGCGCAGGATTTACCAACGGCCCAAGCATATTAAAGAACGTGCGCACACCCAGGTTTTTTCTGATGCCGCCAACGACTTTCAGCGCCGGATGAAATAAAGGAGCATGCATAAAGCAAATGCCTGCTTCTTCCACTTCCTTCAGCAATTTTTTATTGTCGTTTGAAAAATGATATCCCAGTGTTTCCATCACATTGCTGGAACCGCTTACAGATGTAGCGCCATAGTTGCCGTGCTTTGCTACTTTTTGCCCTGCTCCGGCGGCAATGAAACAACTCAATGTAGAAATATTGAAAGTATTTTTTCCATCACCCCCAGTGCCTACGATATCCAACACATCATGACCATTTAAGTTTACCGGAACACACAATTCGATTAAAGCATCACGAAAACCATTTAATTCAGGAATCGTAATGCTTCGCATTAAAAATACAGTAGTAAAAGAAGCAATTTCCGCATCGGAATAGATCCCTTTGGAAATATTTAATAAAACTTCTTTTGCTGCTTCGCGCGAAAGCGTTTTATGTTCAAACAAATATTGAAGTATCTTTTTCATAAATAAAAATCTTTATTAAAAGCTCGTTTACTGATAACTGTTGTATAAAAGATTTACAAGCTGATGTTTATAATTAGAACCCTTTTATCTATACATTCAGCCAGTTTCTCATTATTTTTTCACCCATTGGGGTTAGTACACTTTCAGGATGAAATTGCACGCCCTGCACATCAAAAGTTTTGTGTTGCAAAGCCATGATATATCCATTTTCATCTTCGGCTGTAATTTCAAGATCACCAGGAAAATGCTCACGGGACAAAATCCACGAATGATATCTTCCAACTTCCAGTTCGTCCGGCAACGACTTAAAGACATCATTTTCTTTTTTTATTCTTTCTTCATTTATGCTGATTTTTGTGGCCACTCCATGATACACATTTTTCAAATTAACCAGTTCGCCACCAAAGGCTTCGCCAATCGCCTGTAGCCCCAAACATACACCCAGTATAGACTTCGAAGAAGCGTACTTCTTTATTAAGGGCAACAGCAATCCTGATTCCGCGGGAACACCCGGCCCGGGCGATAAAATAATTTTATCATAATCTCCTATTTTATCAAGAGCGATTTTATCATTTCTGAACACATCCACTTTGTCGTGTAATATTTTTTCTACAACATGCACCAGGTTGTAGGTAAACGAATCGTAATTATCGAATATCAATATTTTCATCTTCTAAATATTTTCGGCGGATTTAATAGCCGCTGTTAATGCATTTAATTTATTGTTTACTTCCTGCAATTCACTGTCAGGATTAGACGCGGCAACAATACCCGCGCCTGCCTGGTAATTAAGCTGATTATCTTTACTCAAAAATGTTCTGATCATAATTGCCTGATTGATACTTCCGTTAAATCCTGTAAAACCAATACATCCACCATAATATCCCCGCGGCCCATTTTCATATTTATTGATCAGTTGCATCGCTTTGTACTTAGGCGCTCCGCTTAGCGTACCGGCAGGGAAAGTGGCGCCCAGCAAATCAAAGGGATTGGCATTTTTTTCTGCTTCACCTGTCACTTCACTCACTAAGTGAATCACGTGAGAAAAATACTGCACTTCACAAAAATGATTCACTTTTACATTGCTGCATTTTCGGCTGAGATCGTTTCGAGCCAGATCAACAAGCATCACGTGTTCCGCATTTTCCTTTTTGTCTTTTAGCAATTTTTCCGCTGATGCTTCATCAATGGCATCATTGCCTGTCCTTTTGAATGTACCTGCAATAGGATGTACAATGGCTTTGTTATTTTTTACGATCAATTGGCTTTCGGGGCTGCTGCCAAAGAGGCGATAGTCACCATAATCAAAATAAAAAAGATAAGGGCTTGGATTGATATTTCGTAATGCGCGATATACATTAAACTCATCACCGGAGAATTTTTGCTGAAATTTTCTGCTTAGCACTACCTGGAACACGTCGCCCCGCTCGCAACTTTCGATTCCTTTCTTTACCATGTTCACATAATCAGAATCCTTTAGCGGGGAAGTTTCATTGCCCAAAGCGGCGAAAGGAAATGCAGGCACATCCTTACTCTTAATAATACTTTCTATTAAACCAATTTCACTTTCAATTCCTTTAATGTGATTTTCACAAAGAAATAGTTCATTCTTAAAATGGTTGATAGCGATCACATACTGATACAGGCGGTAACGCACTAACGGAATCTGCGGTTGTTTTTCTTCTTTCGATTCATCAACGTACTTAAATTTTATCGTGTCAAAGAACTGGACCGCATCAAATGTAGTATATCCAAATACGCCCTGCGCCATACTTACGGGCATTGCGGCCGGTTCGTCAATATGGAACTGTTGCATAAAATTCCAAATCTCATCTGTTACGCTGGAATCGCTTTTTATGGCAATTTTTTGTGGATCATCATTTGGAAATTTATATTCTATTTCATAAAGGTTTTTTATTTCGATTCCTGCGATGGCATTGATCCCTATGTAAGAATAACTATTTTCATTCGAATGAAAATCTGCACTTTCGAGCAGGATGGTATCCCGAAAACGATCGCGAAGCCTGAGGTAAATTCCTACAGGCGTATAAACATCTGCCAACATTTTCTTTGATGTAGTTGATAGTTCTATTTTTTTCATCTGCTCATTTTTATTTCCTGTATTTATTTAGACGGCTCAATTCAACATATAAAAAAAACCCCGGCTTTATGCCGGGGCGTAATATTTATTTTTAAATCACAAATAATAGCAATGCGGCACAATCGTTAGATCGTGTGCCACCAGCCATTGTATGTGTTATTGATTTTCATTTCTTATTGCAAATATGAATTGAATAAATTTATTGAACAAATTTTTTTTCAAAAATAAAAATTTGAAGAAAAAGTTTGTTTACTATGCAAACTTCTTAGCGTCTTCCATAAACTTCGCCAAGCCTATATCAGTTAAAGGATGTTTCGTCAATCCAAGAATAGAATCTAACGGGCAGGTACAAACATTGGCGCCTGCTTCCGCACATTTAATGATATGAAGCGCGTTGCGGATGGAGGCAGCTAAAATCTCTGTCTTAATTCCCTGGATCGCATAAATATTAGCAATCTGCTGAATCAATTCTATTCCATCCCAGCCGCTATCATCTATACGACCGATGAATGGCGAGACATAGGCTGCACCTGCTTTTGCTGCAAGCATTGCCTGCCCGGCACTAAAAATCAAAGTACAATTGGTGCGGATACCATTATCGGTAAACCATTTAATAGCCTTTATTCCATCAGGAATCATCGGCACTTTTACAACAATATTTTTATGAAGCGCAGCCAATTTCTTTCCTTGTTCTACAATAGATTTAAAATCAGTATAAACCACTTCTGCACTCACATCGCCACCATCCACTATTTCGCAAATAGCCTGGTAATGCGCATTCACTGCTTCCTCACCTTTGATTCCTTCTTTGGCCATCAGGGAAGGATTTGTAGTTACGCCATCCAAAATTCCAAGATCATGTGCTTCTTTGATTTGATTAAGATTGGCCGTGTCGATAAAATATTTCATAATTGTTTTTAAAATGTTTTGAAATTAATAACCGCGCGAAGATATTATTATTTATGATTTATAAACCCTGACAAATTTAGAAAACTAATTTTTGTAATTAAAGCGATTAGCTTAATCTCTGTATCTCTAAGCGATCTGGAGTTGTATAAAAAAAACCGGCAAGTTACTTACATCGCACCGCTCAACCGCATACCCTTGCTATCTTCCGATCCTGGGGGAGTTCTGTAGGAGCTGGCCGTATAAGACTTGCCGGCTGCAAATATAAGGTCAATATGTGAATAGAAAAATAATAGGAAGAGAAAATTTATTCTCAAATACAATCCCTCCAAAGCTTTGTCTCTCCTTTAGGCTTTAAAAAATAATTCCCATAATTATTACCTCATCGCTATTTGACTTTTGGTTGAAACGTATTTGTTTTTACGGTAGCATTTAATTCACTGAGCAGCGTGTATAAACCAAAGTTGGTTCGGTTTACATAGATAAAATGTTTTACACCCCGGGGCTGTTTAAACTCGGGCATTTTTGCAATTTTGTCGCCCCATGCATACAAGTCTTCAAAGAATTCTGGTTTGCTAAAATCAAAACTTTTACTACGATAAGGCAAGGCAAAAAGTGAGATCATTTCTTTGTAAGATTTGTAATAAAATTCAATTTGATTTTTATCGTCATCAGGATGAATCATATCCAGTTCTCTGAAAGCCTTGACGGTTTTGGCTTTGTCGTTCATCAAGCCGGGAATGACCAATGAGAAAAAAGGCTGATAAAAATTTTCAGGAAGTTCTTTGATGCAGCCGAAATCTATAACCGCAAGTTTTTCATCGGGGGTTATCAGAAAATTACCCGGATGGGGATCAGCATGTACTGCCTTTAATTCGTGTTGTTGAAAATTATAAAAATCCCATAATGCCTGACCGATTTTATTTTTCAACTTTTGCGATGGATTGGTGGCTAAGAATTCCTTTAAATGCAGTCCTTCTATCCAGTCCATTGTAATAATCTTATCGGAAGATAATTCAGGATAATAAGTGGGAAAAACTGTATTTTTTAAATTGATGCACGCTTTCGAAAATTCAACAGAACGGCGCACTTCCAGCTCATAATCGGTTTCTTCCAGTAGCCGCTCTTCTACTTCTTTGATATAAATGTTCAGTTCTTTTTCACTCATACCAAGTAATCGAAAAGCAAACGGCTTCACTAATTTAAGATCGGAAGAAATACTGTCGGCCACCCCTGGATATTGAATTTTCACTGCGAGCTTTTTACTGTCTAATGTGGCTACGTGAACCTGGCCAATAGAAGCAGCCTGAATAGAATTCAGGTTAAACGTATCAAATATTTTATCCGGTGATTTACCAAAACTTTTTGTAAAGGTTCTTATGATCAGTGGTCCTGAAAGTGGTGGTGCATTATATTGAGATTGTGTAAAACGGTTTACATAAGCCTTTGGCAATACATTTTTATCCATGCTCAGCATTTGGGCAATTTTTAATGCAGACCCCTTAAGCTCGCTTAGAGAATTGTAGATATCTTCCGCGTTGTCTTCATTGAGTTCATCGCGTGTAAGATCAGGATTGAATAACTTCTTCGAAAAATGTTTTACATAATTTCCACCAATACGGAAGCCGGTTTCGATAAACTTTGCAGACCGGGCCACCTTGGTGGTGGGCATGGATTCCTGTGTTTTCATAAGGCTTTTTATATTCCCATTTTTTCCCTGAATTTACCGTTACGTGATAAAAATTTTCCATACTCAAAAAGATTGTCGAGGGGCGATTTTTGAAAAAGATCAAACGAAACATTAATACCTCTTTCTATGGCTTCGTCCGTCTTTTCAAAGGCAGGACTATCGTCATCTATCCAGAAATTAATAATAAAAGCAAACTGTATCCAAAGTGCATCCTTATAACGTTTGCTAATAAATTTTCGTTCCGTAAGTTCGCCGCTGTCTATTCCTTCGTTGATGATATCTTCAGCAAAGTTTTCAAACAGGAGCTTTACATCAGAAAGCACAGCAGGAGTGGTTAATCTTTTTCTATGATTTTTCAACGTATAAATTATAAAACTCCGTTGCGTTTTTAATACTTCGATATAGCTATAAAAAAACGAAAGCATTTTTTCGCGCGAAGCGTATTGCGTCCATACTTCCTGCTCCCTGATTTTAATAAGCGTTTGCAGTGTAAGATCTTCCCAAACTTTTTTTTCAATCATTGAAAAAGATGAAAAGATCTTATAAAAATCACTCTCGGAAATTTTTAAAGATTTTGCAAAATTATAAACTGACTTTGGCGCTTCGCCATTGGTAAGCACATAGTCAATGTAGTGCTTTTTTATTTGTTCGGGGCTTGTCATAATTTATTTAATTAAAGGATAAATAATTTTTTGAATAAAACGTTTAGATCGTTAGCGCTTATGATTCCAATTGAATTCAGTTGCTGTTTTAATTCCTTTCTTTTTTGCTTGAACAAAAAAGAAACAAAAAATTCAAGGACAACCCGATCGCTCCGCGCGTTTGTCCGGCCATCCCACTATCCCGCCACAATCTATCTAATGAATCTTCAGACTTCTAATCATTTCAGGCTTTAAAACCTGACTTAGTTCTTAGCAACTGAAATCCAAAACAATTAGAAGTTTTTCGGACCAAGACAACTTAAGCGCTTAATTCTATAATTTTTAAAGCAACCAACTATGTTATTGCTTTTAGCCCATAAAGATAACCTATTCAAAAATGCAGACCTGCTTTTTCACTGATAAAAGGAAACTTGAAATGTGGTTTTAACAAAATTATTTCCCTACGAAAATCAGTGAAGCAACAAAAAAGGCAAATTTTTATTTGTGGCAACGAAGGAAATTATTTTTCCAAAATAGCTTTTTTACTTTACTCCCTTTTTATCATCCCACCAGCCCTTCATTTTCCTGATATAAATTATCTGGCCCGTATGGTAGGCATTATGTGTACCAATGTGGGCGATTGCAGAATACCATTTTTGTAATTTATTTTCATCGGCATTGCTCACCGCAATTTCCCATGCAGTTAGCACGCTGTCAAGCCTCTGAACCGTGGCGCTCCAGGTATTTTCAT
>JAHEZA010000289.1 GCA_023251335.1 Chitinophagaceae bacterium
TGAGATCTGAGTTCGCTCATCAAAAAAAGTGGTATTTCAGGCTCCACAATAAACAGGTCGATATATTTTTCAGCGATCAGCTCCACTTTCCTTTCCAATGTGGTGCCCTCGTCATTAAACACTACGGCCATGTTTTGCATAAAACCGGAAATTGTCTCTAGCATGATCAGTTGGAAGAGCTTTTCCTTACTGCGAAAATAATAGTTGAGCAAAGCCAGGTTCATTCCTGCTTCTTCAGCAATATCTCTTGTTCTGGCAGCAGCAAAACCTTTTGTATGAAACACAATCTTTGCAGCCGCTTTAATTTTTGCCTCGGTGCCGATGGCATCGGATTGCTTGACTTTTTTTGCAGGCATGATAACTTTTCGATTGTGTCGCCAAAAATAAGAAAGATTTTTTTGTTTAAACAAAATTTTTAATCAAGTGATTAAAAAAATAATTTCCCTAATTAATCATGAATTCGCTTTATCTTTTTTAAATGAGTTTCCTAATAAAGAAGTGAAGAAAAATTATTTGTATTGAAATCATTTCTTTGATCTTTCCAAAATAAATTGCCTCATAATTTATCTTTGTATTATCTTAGTTTTTTTAGATTGTCTGATTTTTAAAGACGGCTTACAGTAAACCAATAAATATTTATATTTCTTATTTTCTCCCAAGAGGTTCGAATTGAAAAAATGGGGTCTGTTTTTTAAATTTTTACCAAAACTAAAATTATGAATCCTTCTTCGCAATTGAATCGTACACTGGGTTTGCGCCTCGCCATTGTAATGGTTATCGGGAATATTATCGGTTCCGGTATCTATAAAAAAGTAGCGCCGATGGCTGCCGAGTTACATTCTCCGGGATGGATACTTGTTTGTTGGGTATTGGGGGGCATCATCACTATGTTCGGCGCATTGAGTAATGCAGAGATTGCAAGCATGCTCGCAGATACGGGAGGAGAATATGTTTATTACAAAAAAATTTACAACCGCTTCTTTTCATTCCTTTATGGATGGTCCAATTTCGCGGCTATAAAATCAGCGGCGATTGCATCTATCTCTTATGTTTTCGCTCAGTCATTGAACAGCATTATTCATATTCCGGAGGTATTTTCTTCGCTAAAAGATATCAATATTGCCGGCATATTTTATCCCTTTGAAGGTTTCAATGTAAAGCTGGTGGCTATTTTATTAATCTTGTTTCTTACATGGGTAAATAGCCGTGGACTTAAGCTCGGCGCAGGTTTAAGTACGTTGCTTTTGTTGCTGGTGTTGGCAGGTATTTTGACGATAATCGTTTTTGGAACCACCAGTTCTCATGCTGATATTTCATCTTCATTTTCAATGGCTACTACAAACTCTCAGTCTGTAAGTGTCAGCGCTATATTCACCGCCATGCTGGCTGCGTTCTGGGCTTATGAAGGATGGAATTCGGTTGGGCTTTTAGGTGGTGAAATAAAAAATCCCAATAGGAATGTTCCATTAAGTATCGGCATTGGATTATTGATCATCATATCTTTATATCTCTTAACCAACATTGCCTATTTGTCTTTGTTGCCAATTGCTTCATTGGAACAAATAAACGCGCAGGGAAACACGATTGCGGCTGTGGAAGCCGTAAAAGTTTTTTGGAATGAAGAGGGCGTTATTTTTATTTCATTGTTGATTTTGCTATCAACGTTGGGTTGTACGCACGCAACGATTTTAAGCAACGCACGCACTTCTTTTGCCATGGCAAAAGGAGGATTGTTTTTTCCAAAAATGGCAAAGGTGAATAAGGCCAGCGTACCCGGCAATGCGTTGTGGTACCAGGGCGTTTGGGCATCTATACTGGTTTTGTCCGGTACGTTTGATCAACTTACTGATATGCTCATTTTTGCAGCTTTCATCTTTTACGGCGCTACGGCGTTGGGTGTTTTTATTTTGAGAAAAAAAATGCCCGATGCACCGCGTGCGTATAAAGTGTGGGGTTATCCTTTTGTGCCCGCGATATTTGTAATTTTCTGTGTCTTCCTGATTGGGAACACAATTATAGCACGTCCGCGCGAGGCGGGTATAGGCCTTGTTTTGATTCTTGCGGGGGTTCCTTTTTATTGGTGGTTTCAACGACAAAACAGAAATAAACAAATGCAGGAATAATACGTTTCCGTAACTAAATTTTAGCAAATACATTATAGCGCTGCTTGCTGAATTTCCCCCTCTGTTTGGAGAGGCAAAGGGCGAGTTTTGTAGACAGTTGAGAGATGATTTCGCGAGTTTGATCGGACAATGATGATAATTTCTCTTTAATTTCTAACAAATCTATATTACCTTCATCGCCCAATTAAAAAAAGGATGAAACAAAATTTGTTTATAAATACTTCTTCTTTACCTGCAATGTCGGCTACTTCCACTGTCTACACCATCACAACCCGCTAGGGTTGCACATTTCTATATCACCCACAGCTTATCAAAGCATCCTTTACTTTAAGAACTTATTTCAAAAAATTCGGGTTACAAATTATTAAAAATATGCGTGTATTAAAATTCGGCGGCTCATCTGTAGCAAATGCTGAAAATATAAATAAGATCATTTCAATATTGAAAGATCGTTCAGGAAAGGAAAAATTAGTAGTCGTGGTTTCTGCATTGGGAGGCACCACAGACGCTCTTCTTAATAGTGTGGTAACTGCCTCGAAAGGAGACGAAAAATATAAAGACGAATTGCATGCAATCGAAAGCAGGCATCTTGAGGTGGTGAAACTATTATTACCAGTTGCCAATCAGAGCAGGGTTTTAAGTATGGTAAAACAGCACTGCAATGAGATGGAAGATATCTGTAACAGTGTGTTCTTATTAAAGGAATTAACATCGCGCACCAGGGACAGGATGATGAGTTATGGCGAATTACTTTCGTCGCAGATCATTGCTGCGAAATTTCAATCTTCAGGGTTTGAAAACAAATGGGTAGATGCGCGAAAATTGATTGTCACCAATTCGCACTATGAACATGCAGTGGTTGACTTTGAGTTGACCAATAAAAAGATCAACGATTATTTTTCCGCTGCTAACGAATCACTTTTTGTGGTACCTGGGTTTATTGCATCTGATAAAAATGGAACCACTACTACGTTAGGAAGAGGTGGTTCTGATTATACAGCCTCTATCATCGCATCCGCAGTGGATGCGGATGCTTTGGAAATATGGACGGATGTCAGCGGGATGATGACTGCGGATCCGCGCCTGGTGAGCAATGCAAAAATCATCCCTCATATATTGTACCGCGAAGCAATGGAACTTTCTCATTTTGGCGCTAAGGTTATTTATCCGCCTACTATTCAGCCGGTGATGATGAAGAATATTCCGGTATGGGTTAAGAGTACTTTTGCACCCGGAGATCATGGAACCTTAATTGAAAATTCTGCTATTAAAAATGACAGCAGTGTGCGTGGTATTTCCAGCATCAATAAAATTGCCTTGCTAAGCCTCGAGGGAAGTGGTATGGCCGGTATTCCCGGATTTTCAAAAAGGCTTTTTGAAACATTAGCAAACGAACAAATAAACGTGATTTTAATTACGCAAAGCTCATCAGAACATTCCATTTGCGTAGGTATTGAAGAAGGCCATGCAGAAAGGGCAAAAGCCGCAGTGGACCAGGCTTTTAATTATGAAATAGAAAAGAATAAAGTAGAACCATTAGCTATAGAAACGGATTTAGCCATCATTGCATTAGTGGGTGATAAGATGAAAAGCCATCCTGGAATCAGCGGGAAAATGTTCAGCACACTTGGAAAGAATGGCGTGAATGTGCGGGCCATTTCACAAGGTTCTTCTGAAAGAAATATTTCTGCCGTAATTGCTACTAAAGATGTGAAGAAGGCAGTGAATGTGTTGCACGAAGAATTTTTTGAAACCACGTATAAGCAGGTAAATCTTTTTATCACCGGTGTGGGAAATGTTGGTTCGCGCCTGCTGGCTCAGTTGCAGCAGCAACAAAATTATTTGCAAAAGAATCTTCGTTTAGCCATCAGGGTTATTGGTATCGCCAACAGCAAAAAAATGTTGTTCAATGAAAAAGGGATTGATTTAAAAAGCTGGAAAGAGTCGCTTCTAAACGCAGATGACATGGTACTTTCAGAATTCATTAGCACGATGCAGGAAAAGAACATGCGTAATTCTGTTTTTGTGGACGTAACGGCTAATGAGCATATTGCAAAAAGTTATGCGGAGATATTGCAAAAAAGTATCTCCATTGTTGCCTGCAATAAAATTGCCGCATCTTCTTCTTTTGATTATTATGAAAAACTGAAAAATCTCGCGCGTGAATTTCATGGCCATTTTCTTTTTGAAACCAATGTAGGCGCCGGCTTACCCGTAATAGGGACGCTGAACGATCTTTTACTGAGCGGTGATAAAGTAACAAAAA
>JAHEZA010000290.1 GCA_023251335.1 Chitinophagaceae bacterium
TTCCTATGTAAGTTCCGTCACAGCCAAACAAAACAAAATCATTAATTTTTAAATTTTGTCCAATACTAACAGCAGGTAGTGAAAAAATTAAAAAAAGGACGATTGCCCGTTTAATAAGATGTATTCCAATCAATAAATTTTTTTTCATATTTCAAGTTTGAAAATGCAAAAGATATTTCCATTTAAGGTTTAATACCCGGTTAACTAAATATTATTATTGTCCGATGGGGGTTCGACAAAACAGGAAGAATCTACAACTAACCGTTTGAGGTTAACAATAGTGTACTTAATAAAAAAGATGTCTTTTAGAGATTCACAGAAAGTCTTAATTAAAGATATTGGCGCAGCAAAAGTAGAAACATAAAAGTTAACAGGCAAAAGTTTTATTTTTAAAAACGTTGATATGACAAATGAAGTCTTTCACTTTAACGACCTGAATCAAAATCCACAAAAATTGTTCGTTCACTATTGCAGACTCCGCCCTGAATTAAATAATACAAAGAATTCATGGTTAAACTTTGCGACCTTTACCGCTTATGGACAAATCAAATTTTATAGATTTAATCAAGATATTTTGCAAAAGCGGCCATGGAGGTGCAGGCAGCCGGCATTTTATGCGTAATAAGCTTACTGCATTTGGTGGTCCTGATGGCGGCGATGGCGGTCGTGGTGCACACATCATTTTGCGGGGGAATAAAAATTTGTGGACGCTTCTGCATTTGCGCTATTATAAAAACATTTTGGCAGACAACGGAGAAAATGGAAGTAAGAATAATTGTACCGGGCGGGATGGAAAAGATATTATCATTGATGTGCCACTGGGAACCATTGCTACCATTGAAGAGAATGGGAAAACGGTTGAAATATTAGAAGACGGTGAGCAAAAGATTTTACTACAGGGAGGCCGTGGCGGCCAGGGCAATTCACACTTTGCCACACCAACCAACCAGGCACCGGAGCATTCCCAACCTGGCGAACCAGGTGAAGAAAGCTTTGTTTCGCTTGAATTAAAAGTACTGGCAGATGTAGGTCTGGTAGGCTTTCCTAATGCCGGAAAGTCAACATTGCTTTCTGTAATTACAGCGGCAAAACCTAAAATAGCGGATTATGCTTTTACTACTTTGACGCCTCAATTGGGGATGGTAGCTTATCGCGATCAAAAAAGTTTTTGCGTGGCCGACCTTCCGGGAATTATTGAAGGTGCTGCAGAAGGTAAGGGGCTTGGGCATCGGTTTTTGCGCCACATAGAGCGCAATCCCGTTTTGCTTTTTGTAATCCCGGCAGATAGTAAAGATCATGGCGAAGAATTCAACATACTCTACAATGAGTTAAGGGAATACAATCCCGAACTATTGGATAAAAAATTTCTTATAGCCATCAGCAAAAGTGATATGCTGGATGATGAACTGAAACAAGCTATTGAAAAAGAATTACCGGAAAATATTCCGCATATTTTCATTTCATCGCTGACAAATAAAGGTTTGGTAGAATTAAAAGATTTGCTGTGGGACGCACTGAATACCGAGCACGTTTCAAAATAGAAGGCTGCGGATTACATCGATAGTAAATGAACAAATAATAGGGATTTTTATTTTTACATTGCAATGGGAAGATTGTACGGAAATAACTATTCCTGCTTTCAATTTTAATTTATGACTTCAATCCGTTTAGCAACATCAAAAGATGCTGCTTCTATTTTAGATATTTACGCACCTTTCATTTTAAACACGGCGGTTACATTTGAAACCGTTTTACCAACGGTTGAAAACTTTGAACATCGTATCATTTCATACCAGCAGGACTGGCCCTGGCTTGTATGCGAGATAGATGAAGACATTGCCGGTTATGCTTACGCTACAAAGCATAGAGAGAGGGCAGCCTATCAATGGTGTGCAGAGAGTTCGGTATATGTTCATGAAAGTTTTCAGCAAAAAGGAATCGCCAAAGCATTGTACAATGCCTTGTTTTCCATTTTAAAATACCAGGGATGCAGAAATGTTTATGCAGGTATTACCTTGCCCAACGCAAAAAGTATTTCCTTTCATGAAAAGTTTGGATTTACCAAAATTGCCGATTATAAAAATATAGGATATAAATCAGGCGCGTGGCATACAGTAGGCTGGTGGGAATTGCATTTAAACCTACATTCCGATTCTCCTTCGCCTCCCATCAAATTTCCTGAAGTAGATACCACTTTTTTAAAAACAATTTTGCAGCAGTATTGAGATAGTTGCTTTATGGCATGATCGTAACACCTATGATAGGATCAAAGATCCTGGAGACAGGATTCTATTTTCTAAAATTTTTATCAGTTAACTCAAAAATCTTTTTTCAAAACTTCCCAAACATTTTCAGCAACTATTTTATGCCCCTCAGCAGTTGGATGAATGCCATCCCGCTGGTTAAGTTTTGGATCGCCGCCAACGCCTTTCAATAAGAAAGGAATGAGTTCAATTTTATTTTCCGATGCCAGCCTCGGATATATTTCTTTAAACTTCGTTGTGTAATCCGGGCCCATGTTGGGCGGTATCTGGATGCCTTCAAGAATAATTTTCACTTCGGGATATTTAGCTTTCACTTTATCAATAATAGATTGCAGATTCTTTTCAGTCACGGACAATGGAATACCGCGAAGCCCATCATTGCCACCTAACTCAAGAACAAAAATATCAATCGGCTGTTTTAAAATCCAGTCGATACGGCTATTGCCGTCTGAAGTAGTTTCGCCGCTTACACCTGCGTTTATTATTTTATAATTCAAATGCAATGAATCTATTTTATCCTGTATCAACGCAGGGTACGCTTCTGAAGGATCAACGCCATAACCCGCTGTCAAACTGTTACCAAAAAATAAAATGTTTTTCTTTTTTGTTGAAGAATCAATTGGATTACCCTTTGCCTCCTCTTGTTTTTGCGGGGCTGATTCTTTTGAATTATTGTTACATGAAATAACACTGCAAAAGAAAATCAACAAAATATATGCACTTCTTTTCTTAATTAAATTGTTCATAATATTTTTATAAGTATTCATTTGGATACAGATTAATTATTTTTTTTAAATACTTTCATTCATAACTTTTTATCTCTTACAAAGATACCTTGATGTACTTTTAATTTAGAGCCAAATAAAATCAAATGGAAACAATCCTTTCTCTTCAAAACGTAACTAAAAATTATAAAAGCGGTGGAAGCCTTTTAACTGTTTTGGATAACATTTCTTTTTCTGTAAATGCCGGTGATTCTATGGCGATGGTTGGTCCATCCGGAAGTGGCAAAACTACACTGCTGGGCTTGTGCGCAGGGCTTGACCAACCAAGTTCCGGAAGTGTGGAACTGCAGCAACATCATTTGGAAACTTTAAATGAAGACCAGTTGGCATCCGTGCGAAACCGCTATGTTGGTTTTATTTTTCAGAATTTTCAGTTGATGCCCACATTAACAGCGATTGAAAACGTAATGGTTCCTTTAGAACTTCGCGGAGAAAAAAAGGTACGCCCAAGAGCAATGGAATTTCTGGACAAAGTAGGCCTTGCCGAAAGAAGCCATCACTATCCTGCTCAACTAAGCGGCGGCGAGCAACAGCGCATTGCTATTGCGCGCGCATTTTCCAATCGTCCGTCTATTTTATTTGCAGATGAGCCCACCGGAAATTTGGATGCGGAAACCAGCGACAAAATCGTTGATCTTATTTTTGGCCTCAACCGCGAAGCCGGAACTACGCTGATTTTAGTGACGCATAACAGCGAGCTGGCGGCACTTACGCAACGGATCATCCATTTAAAAGGCGGAAAGATTTTTTCTGATGAACCAACAATTAACAAGGAACAAAACATAAAATGATTTTTATCCGGCCGGGATGCTTTCTTCTGCGTCCTGACCGATTGCCTTTAATAAAAAGAAAAGATGAAGATGCAATCTCTGCCAGTAAACAAAGAAATAAACGGAAATCCCAATTCCCTTCGTTTTCGCTGGTTGTTGCAAATGGCGTGGCGCGACAGCCGTAGAAGCCGGTCGCGGCTTTTTCTTTTTATCTCTTCTATTATTTTAGGTATTGCTGCGCTGGTGGCTATTTATTCGTTGGGAAATAATTTAAACGATGAAGTAAATAACCAGGCGGCTTCATTGCTGGGCGCGGATTTGGAGATTTCAGGAAATCAACCGCCAACAGCTTCTGTTCAACATCTTTTGGATTCCATTGGTGGTTCGCAATCTGAACAAAGAAATTTTGCTTCCATGATTTTGTTTCCCAAAAACGGTGGAACAAGATTGGTGCAGGTGCGTGCGCTCAGCGGACAATTTCCTTATTACGGTTCGTTGGAGACTAAACCTGCATCGGCTGCCGCCTCATTTCGAAATCAACAACAGGCATTGGTGGATGAAACC
>JAHEZA010000291.1 GCA_023251335.1 Chitinophagaceae bacterium
AGCTTTCGTCTTCCGAGGTTCTTGGATCATAATGAAATGAAACGGCGTTCTCGGGTAGGATAATTGGCCTTTCAGTGTCAGCAGTATCAGGCACGGTTACATTTAAGTGAAATGTTCCAATTCCTTGTAGAGATAAACTCTTATTCTTCAAAAGATAATGCCCTAATGCTTGTTCGATTTTCACAGCGTTGATTTAAATGAAGCAAACCTACATTTTATTGAGTGAATTCCAAAAAAATCAAATTAAAATGGCGCTTGGCATTTTCGTTTGTCGTTTACATGGTACCTTTGTAATATGCTCACAAAAGAAGAAAAATCCTTTATTGAATATTGGGAAAACAATAAAGAAAAAGAGAAGAAGATCTGGCGTCGTTTTTTATACGGATCCCCATGGGGGCTCATATTCGCGCTGCCCATTTTAGTAGCTGTAATATTTCATGATTGGTACAAAAATATGGTAGCCATATCTCCTTCATTAATTACGCTGATAATAATTGCAGTGATCGGAATTGCTGTATTTTATACTCTTTTTAGCATGCAATTTAAATGGGATAGAAATGAGCAAATTTATAAAGAGTTAAAATTTAGGCAGAAAAAGGAACAAGCAACAGATTTTTGACTTTATTGCTTTTTATTTGCAAAAAAAATTACTGCTCTATGAAAAATTTAGCTCTTATCGTCTTGGTTCTTGCATCATTAATTTTGTTCAGTTGCCAAAAGGATAATTCTACGCCTCAAGGCTGCCAGTTCATGCCTTCTTCTAAAACGGCGCCTGCATCCGAGCAACAGGATTTGCACGATTCACTCCTTGCACATAATATTCAGGCTATAAAAGATTCGTCTGGTTTCTTTTACACCATTAATGAACCTGGATCCGATAAGGGGATAACGGATCTTTGCACAACTATTGCTGTTTATTATAAAGGGAGCTTTTTTGATGGAACTGTTTTCGATTCTACTGCAATCGGCTATCCTGCTATTTTTCAGCTTGGGCAAGTAATCGTAGGTTGGCAAAAAAGTATTCCGCTTGTAAAGAAAGGTGGCGATATTACATTGTATATTCCTCCTTCATTAGCTTATGGTGATAAACCAGTAATAAATCCTAACACCGGCGATACCGTGATTCCGGCACACACCAATCTGGTATTTCATGTTAATCTGTTAGATATTCAATAAGTAGATTGAAGCGTATTCGCTTAAACAGAAATACTAAAGAAAATTTTGTTTACTGTTTTTTTAGGTGATAAAATAGAATCGACCTGTAAGTTCAAATTGGTAGCAGGCAAGCAAATAATCGGAATTTCTATTTTTATTTGAACATTATTTTAGGAATAAGTAAAAGCGTTCGGTTTTAACGGTTTTTGCAGAAACTAAAGAATCAAGCCATCTGCATAATTCAATGCTACTTTGCTTTGTGCGCCCGGTTACCGGAAATTGGATGCCGTTCATTGGGTGAATGATACAGTTATTTTAAGAACAGCACATTCTATTTCTTCTTTTTTATTTCGATTACTTAGCCTGGATTTTTTTTCTAATTGGAAATGATCAATATATTTACCAATAAATGCGTTCGTATTTTGTAGCCATTTAAATAAAATTCATTTGAATAAATGGATTAATTAGGAATAGAATTCAACTGCTATGAGCTTACAAAAAGATAATTTAGCTTCTAACACTGAAGAAAAACGTAATCAACGAAACGCTTTGCTGGCGGGATTTCTGGGCTGGACGTTGGATGCTTTTGATTTTTTTATTCTCACTTTTGTACTCGCTACGGTTGCTGAAGATTTTCATAAATCTATTCCTGAAATTGCTTTGACGCTTACTGCCAGCCTGGCCATGCGCCCGGTAGGAGCGCTTATTTTTGGATTGATGGCTGATCGCTATGGACGCAAAGGGCCGCTGATGATCAGTATTATTTTTTATTCAGTTATTGAAATCCTTTCAGGATTCGCTCCCACTTATACGTCATTTTTAATTCTCAGGTTGCTCTATGGGATAGGCATGGGAGGCGAGTGGGGCGTGGGCGCATCTCTGGTAATGGAAACTGCAACCGTAAAACGGCGCGGACTGTTTTCTGGCCTATTGCAGGAAGGTTATGCTTTTGGCTTCCTGCTGGCCGCCGTTGTTTATTATACTGTATTTCCACACTTCGGTTGGAGGGCTATGTTTTTTATTGGCGGACTTCCGGCTTTGCTCACGTTATTTATTCGCGCCAAAGTAAAAGAAACGAAAGCGTGGAAAGCTACCAAGGCTGCTAACTGGAAAGAGTATGGAAATGCGGTAGCAAAGAATTGGAAATTATTTCTATACCTGGTTTTGCTGATGTCAATGATGAACATGATTTCTCATGGCACACAGGATTTGTATCCTACTTTTTTACAGCAACAACGACATTTCAGTCCACATCAAACCGCCATAATCACCATGGTGTCTATGGTGGGCGCTATCCTCGGCGGACTGTTGTTTGGTTATCTTTCAGATAAATATGGCAGAAGAAAAATGATGGCAGTGGCTGTAGTTCTTGCCGCTGTTCTAATACCTTTCTGGATGTATAATGGTGGAAGTGTAATTATTGCCTTGGGTGCTTTTGCAATGCAATTTATGGTGCAAGGCGCCTGGGGAATTATTCCTGCACATATCAACGAACTTTCACCGGGGCCTTTGCGCGGATTCTTTCCGGGGTTCGCTTACCAGTTGGGCGTTTTGATTGCATCAAGTATTGCATACTTCGAAGCATTGCTGGCTGAGCATCTTAGTTATGCTGCTTCTATGCAAATTTTGGCCGGATCGGTTTTGGTGCTGGGAGCCATTGTAATTCTTGCCGGGCCTGAAGCGAGAGGCATCCATTTTCATGATGAAAAGATAGTTTCCTAAAATAAAAATCTCTGTTATTTGCTTGTTCACTGGGTTGTACAGAATCCTTTTGAATAATTATTCCCTCCGAAACTATTTATCTTTGTTATATAAAATTATGTTATGAGCCACGAAGCCATTTCCGTTTTTGATATGTTTAAAATAGGAGTGGGGCCATCCAGCAGCCATACGCTTGGGCCGTGGCGTGCTGCTCAGTTATTTTTATCATCGCTTCAACAAAAAAATAGTTTAGACAAGGTGTCCAGTATGGAGATATTATTGTACGGTTCACTTGCCAAAACCGGTAAAGGGCATGGAACTGATATCGCTGTTCAATTGGGTTTATGCGGTGATAATCCCGTAACCTTTGATGTAAATCTTATTTCTAAAAAAATCCAGAATATTCAAAACCAATGCAAGCTCAATCTGAATGGCATCCACGAAATAGAATTTGATCCTAAAGAAGATATAGAGTTTTTGAAAAATGAATCATTACCCTATCATCCCAATGCGCTAACTTTTATTGCTGTGTTGGAAAATGGAGAACATTTTTCCGAGACCTATTATTCAATCGGGGGAGGTTTTGTAAAAAAGGAAGGCGAAGAAGAGCGTGAGGATGAAGAAGTGAATTTGCCTTTTCCAATCAACGATGCGTTAGACTTAATTCAATGGTGTATGCAAACAGGCATGAGCATCAGTGAAGTAGTAATGGAAAATGAAAGTTCGTGGCGGACTGAATCTGATACTCGCGAAGGCATTTTAAAAATATGGCAAATCATGGGCGAATCTATGTATAAGGGTTGCCACACAGAAGGAATTTTGCCGGGTGGATTAAGTGTAAAAAGGAGGGCTGCACAATTGAACAAAAGATTGTTGAAAGGAAAGGAATATGTGGATTTTAATTCGTGGATAAATGCTATTAAACAAGGCGGCAATGATTTTAAATATATATTGGATTGGGTCACTTGCTTCGCACTGGCAGTGAATGAACAAAATGCGAATTTTGGCCGGGTAGTCACAGCGCCCACCAATGGCGCTGCCGGTGTAATTCCCGCTGTGCTTGCCTATTATATAATTTTTTGCGACGGCAATTCGGATGATAAAATTATCCAGTTTTTATTGACTGCATCTGAAGTGGGAAGCATATTTAAAAAAGGAGCTACTATTTCTGCTGCTATGGGCGGATGCCAGGCAGAGATAGGCGTATCGTCATCTATGGCTGCAGCGGCGCTCACAGAATGTATGGGCGGTTCGCAACGCCAGGCATTAATGGCAGCCGAAATTACAATGGAGCATCATCTGGGCATGACCTGTGATCCTATTTCGGGACTGGTACAAATTCCCTGTATTGAAAGAAATGCCATGGGCGCTATCAAAGCCATAACCGCCAGCCAGCTTGCTTTACAGAGCGCGCCCGATTACGCAAGAGTTACGCTTGATAATGTAATTAAAACGATGTGGGATACAGCAGTCGACATGAACAGTAAATATAAAGAGACGGCCGATGGGGGATTAGCAGTGA